>CADEEN010000150.1 GCA_902826345.1 uncultured Burkholderiales bacterium
TCGAGCTCGGCCAGCGCCTGCGCGCGCGTGATCTCGCCGTTCATGATCAGGTCCGAAAAGTGGATGCGCCGTTTGTCGACGCCGAACTTGGCCGGAAGGATGTGCGCCTGATAGAACTTGGTGAACACCGACTCGTAGTGCTTGCCGCCGTAGTACTGCCAGGCGAGCTCGGTTTGCAGCGTGCGGATCGCCTCGTCTTTGCGGTAGGGCAGGTAGTTGAGCAGGCTTACCGACTGCGCACCGTTGACATAGTGGTTCCACGCCATGCCCCACACGCTGAGCGTGGGGAAGCGCTTGATCGGCATCGTGCCGAAACGCTTGTGAATCGCCTTCAGGTTGCGCAGGTCGAACTTGAAATGCTGCCAGGCCGGCGGCATGATCGATTCGGTTTGCGCGTTGGTGCCTGACAGGATGTAGCGGATGCCTTGCTCGCGCGCGATGCGGTACATGGCGGCGAAGATCGCGTGGTCGGTGACCATCTCGATGTCGATCACCTGCGCCTTGAAGAACGAGCGCTGGATGTCGCGGAACTCTTCCCAATCGATGACGAAGGTTTGCAGATCCAGTCCGAGGCGCTTGACCATCCGCTCGATGTTTTTCACCGCCAGCTCGGAGTTCCAGCCGTTGTCGAAGTGCACCGCCAGCGGCTTCAAGCCCAGCTTGACCGCCTGCAAGGCCACATACGAGCTGTCGACGCCGCCGCTCAGGCCGACGATGCTGTCGTAGTCGCCGCGGCGGCCGGCCTTGATCTTGGCAACCGTTTCCTCGAGGCGCACCCGCGCGTCGGGCTTGCTCACCGGCGCCAGCGCGATCTTTTCTTCGTGCGTCTTGCAGTAGTGACACACGCCCTGCGCGTCGAACTCGATGTCGGGCGCGCTCGTGTCCATCACGCAGCGCGTGCACACCTGGTCAGCCTGTTGGATCATCTTGTTCGGTCGTTTCAGTTCAGTGCGGCCAGCGCTGCATCAATCTCTTTTTCGTCCGGGTAGGTGATCAGCACGGCGCGGTGCTTGCCCTGGAAGACAAACAGGCTGCCGGCGGCGGCCGATGCGGCGCGGCCCTGCTTGATGGCCTGCGCCATGTGCGCCGTGCTGCCGGCGCCGCCGCAGGCGATGACCGGTACCTTGACCGCCGAGGCCACCTCGTGTACCAGTGTCAGGTCATAACCTTGTTGGGTGCCATCGCGCTCGACGCTGGTCAGCATCAACTCGCCGGCTCCCGCGGCTTCGGCGCGCAATGCGGCATCGACCGCGGTCTCTTTCGTGCCTACCGTGGCCGACCGCACATGGCGCTCGTAGCGGCCAAACAGCGAGCGCCGTACGTCGATGCCGACGACGATGCTCTGGCTGCCGAAGACGTTTGCGGCCTGCGTCACCAGGCTCATGTCGCCGACAGCGGCTGCGTTGACGGCAACCTTCTCGATGCCGATCGTGAACAGGCGCTCGAATTGCTGCAATGTGCTCACGCCGCCGCCGTAACACAGCGGGATGAAGGCCTCGCTGGCAATGTCGGCGATCAACTCGAAGTTGGGCCCATTGCCGTGACGGTGCGCGGCGATGTCGAGCAGGATCAACTCATCCACCGCCTTGTCGTTGAAGATGCGCACGGCGTTGATCGGGTCGCCAACATAGGTCTCGTTCTTGAACTTGACGGTCTTGTACAGGCCGCTGCCCTTGAGCAGCAGCGTCGGGATGAATCGGGAGCGCAGCATGGTCTTTCAGGCAGCGGCGGTAGGCGCTGGCGCGAAGTTGCGCAGCAACTGCATGCCGAATCGGTGGCTCTTTTCGGGGTGGAACTGCAGGCCCGCCACATTGTCCTTCACGATCCCGGAGGCGAACTCCACGCCATGCGTCGTCGTCGCCAGCACCGACTCAGGTTGATCGCACTGCATGCAGAACGAATGCACGAAGTAGAAGCGCGGCGGCTTGTCGAAGCCGGTGAACAACACATGGGCTTGCTGCGGCACGGCGATGTTCCAGCCCATGTGAGGCACTTTGTAGTCGGCCACGTTCAACGTCGGGAAGCGCTGCGTGTGCGCGTCGATCCAGCCCAGGCCCGGCTCACTGCCCTCGTCGCTGCCCCGCGTCAACAACTGCGCGCCGACGCAAATACCCAGCAGTGGGATGCGGTCGCGAAGCACCGGCTCTTCGAGCGCGGCGGCAAAACCGGCGCTGCGCAGATTGCGCGCGCAGGTGTCGAAGTGGCCGATGCCCGGCAGCAAGATGCGGCTGGCGCCCTGAAGGTCCGCGGGCTTCTCGGCCACTCGCGCGGGCGCGCCGATGCGCTTGAACATGTTGACGATCGAGCCAAGGTTGGCGGTCTTGTAGTCGACGATGACGATCATGACGGGCAACTCTCCAGGATCGTGCGCAGGGCATCACCGCCTCGTATCGTCGCGCTCGCCGGCGACGTGGTGAACGCAACGCCCGAATCGATCAGTGTGGCCAGTGATGGACCGTCGAGCGCCGGGTGCGTGCTGCCTTCGGCGATGGCGTCTTCTGCCAGTTCTGCGCCATAGGCAGACCAGACGACGCTCGGAATACCCAGCGCCGCGGCCTCGATGAAAGCGCTCGAACTGTGGGTGGCATGGGCACGGGCCTGGCCGAGCGCTACTGGCAGCGGCAGCACGGTGGCGGCTTCGATGTCGAAGCGGGCGATGCCTTTGGATGCCAACAGAGCTTCGAGAGCGGCACGGTCGTTCAGCCCCATCGGGTGCAGGCGAAGCCACCAGAAGGCGTTCTTGCAGCGCGCCATTGCCCAAAGCAATGGCGCCAACGCCTGTTCGTGAACCAGATGCGGCTGCAGGGTCACGAGTACCGGCAAGCGTGCGCCCGTGCGTTCGCGCAAGGCCTGCAACAAGCGCGTCATGGCAGTGTCGAGTGACAGTGATCCATCACGCCATGCATCGAGGTAAGGATGGCCGCCACACACGGCGCGATGCGAGCCTGGTCTCGCCCAGGCTTCGATCAGCGCCGCGTCGGCGTTAGTCCAAGTCCAGAACCAATGCGGCAGCAGGCGCCAAGGCGCACGTGCCGCAGGCCACTGCGAGTAGGCCATGTGGTAGCGGCCGGTCATTCCGTGCTGCACGTCGATCGACATCACGCCGGCACGTGCCGCCGCTAGGCAGTACGCATAGCCAGCGACGTCGTAAAAGCTGACGACGAAGACCGCGCGCACGCGCTCCAGGCGCAGGCGGTGTTCGATCAGTCTTGCCAAGCGAAGCGTCGCTGTCGCCATCGCTTGCATGCGGCGCGCGCTGATCTTCAGTTGGCTCAAGCCCAGCGAGGAGGCCGCCCGGTGGATTCTTTCGACGATATCGGCATGACGTGGCTGCGTTGCCAGGCGTGCACTTGCGGTAGCGATGATCTTCGCGCGCTGCGTCCAGGGCGCCCACCAGCGCGAGGGTTCTTGCGTTGCGCGCTGTGTCGGGCTCGCGCGATCGATGATCACGGCGGGAATGCTAGCCGCGGTGCAGCGCTGCCAGAGCGGGCCGCAGAAGCGCTCGATCTCGCGCTCGTCGTTCACTTTGGCGTAGGACAGGCCATCCGAGACCAACCACACGGCGTGCGACGCGCGAGGCCCGCGTTCTCGTGTCGACAACTGCAGAGCGGGTCCGATGCGCGAAGTGGTTCGCGCCGAAGACACGGCGCCCGCATCCGCCACGAACAGCAAACGGTAAATCTCGGTGCGGTACAGCGGCCACCAATGCACGTCGCCCTCCGTCCACGCCGGATGGTCTAGGTCCACGCGCTGTTCCAGCGCGAGAAGAGCGTCAGTGATCGCGCTGGCGCTCAGAGACATGGCGGTCGTGTTGGTGGGCGGGGTCCTTGCGGCGCAGCAGCCGTGCCGGCACGCCGCCCCAGATTTCGTCAGCAGGAACAGAGCGCGTGACGACGGCATTGGCACCGACAACGGCGTTCGATCCGATCACCACGCCGGGACCGACGAACACGTTGGTGCCGATCCAGACGCCATCGCCGATAGACACTGAGCCTTCGATGGTCGGCGGCGGAACTTGGCGCATGTCGGCATCGGCGACGTTGCTCGAGGTGTAGATGCGCACGTTGTGCGATATGGCGCAGCGCTGGCCGATCACGACGCTGCGGCCCGCGCAGGCCTGGATCGACGAGAACTCGCCGATGTAGCTGTGGTCCCCCAGCTCGATGCGGCCGTCGCCGTAGAGATTGATCATCGCGCCGTTGAAGCGGAACGTGCGGCTGATCGTGTAGCGCGCGCGGTAGCCGCGATAGACGATGCGCCACCAGGCGCTGCGCGACCTGAGCAGCAGCCAGCTGAGCGCGCTGGCCATCATCGCCGCGCCCCTTTGAGCCGCCGCCCCAGCACGCGCAGCGCCAGGCGCGGGCTCGACCACGGCAGCAGCATGACGCGCAATGACAAGGCCCAGGCCAGCAGCAGCAGGCTGCACTGCGCAAGCACGTAGGCCCAGGCGCCGCCGCGCACGCCATGCGCGGCCACCAGCGGCGCCGCTGCGGCAAGCGCCAGCACGGCTGCCGATACGGTGGCCAAACTGATCCACTCGGTCTTGCCGCTGAAGAAAAACAGCCCGGCGACGTTCAAGTACACCGCGCCGGCGGCGCCGCCAAGCAAGAACCACAACGACAGGTCCAGGGCTTGCAGGTAGCGGCTGCCCAGCACCCACGAACCGGCGCTTTGCAACGCCAGCCAGATAGCCAATGCCACGCCGATCCACACCGGCACGCTGATGTACGAGATAGCCACGATTTGCAGCTTCGAGCGTACCGTCTTCGAGCTCAGCAGGCGATAGAACAGCGGCGTGTAAGCCTTGATCGCCGCGTCGGCCAGCACGTTGAGCACCATGCCGAGCTGCGCTGCCGCGCCATAGATGCCGAGCGCTGTAGCCCCCGCGCTGTTGGCCACAGCCAGTCGATCGACGTTGACGAGCAGCGCACCGGCAAAAGCATGCGGCAACAGGGGAAGACCGAAACGCAGCAGATGCCGCGTGTCAGCAGCGCGCGGCCGGCCTGCGGTTTGGTCTGCCCACACCAGCAGCAACACCGAGACCGAAGCGGCCACCATGCCCGCCAACGCCGCGCCGACCACGCGGCCGGCACCGCCTAGCTGGAACAACAACACGGCCGCCAGCGACAGGCCGATGTTCAGCGCAGCCGAACACACTTGCAGCGCAGCCGCGGGCAGGGGGTGATGGCAGCTTTGCCAGACAGAAAATCGCATCGCCTGCAAGGTGGTGCAGCCTGCCACCAAGGCCGCAGTGGCGCACAGCGCCGGAGACAACTCTGGGAACCAACGCGGTGCAACGACAGCGGAGATCACGGCTGCGATCGCCGTCGACGCGAGCGCCAAGACGATGGCGCTGCCGGTGGTGTGGCGAGCTTCGTCTCGCGGGCGCGACAGCCACTGCACACCGACCGCACTCTGCACGCTCAGACCCGCGAGGCCGGCGCACAGCGCGACCAGCATGTAGAACGAGACGACGACCGCGTACTCCTCGGGCCGCAGCGCTCGCGTGAGCACCGGCAGCAGGAAGAACGGCACACCGGCGGCCAACACGTTGGCAACAACATAGACAACACCGGAACGAATCAGGCTGGGCGCGGGAGCATCGCGTGCCGTCGACTCAGGCACTACGACCGCCGCAAGAACGTGCTCAGCATCCTCAAACCGGCCGGACCGCTCTTCTCCGGATGGAACTGCGTACCGAAGACATTGCCGCGGCGCAGCGCGGCGCACAGGCGGTGGCCGCCGTAGTCGCAATCGGCAAGGCGATCGGCATCGTCGTCGGGTACGACGGCGAACGAATGCACCAGATAGACCTCGGTGGCGGCAGGCGTTTCTTCGAGCATCGAGCCCTGCCAGTTGGTTCCGGACTGCGGTACTCGCAGCGCAGTCCATCCGATGTGTGGAATTCTTTGGGGTGTTCCGTCAACATCGTGAGAAGGCACTGGCAGCACGCGTCCAGGGATGAGGTCGAGCCCTTCGTGCGTGCCAAACTCTTCGCTCATCGAGGCCAGCATCTGCATGCCCAGGCAAATGCCCAGCACCGGGCGGCCCGATGCGGCATAGCGGCGAATCGGCTCGATCAGCCCGCGCTCGCGCAGACCCCTCATGCCGTCGGCAAAGGCGCCCACGCCGGGGAGCACCAAGCGCTCGGCCGCTTCGATCGCCGCCGCGTCGTGCGCTGCGGCGACCTGGGCGCCACAGTGCTCGAGCGCGCGCGTGACGCTGAGCAGATTGCCGCTGCCGAAGTCCACGATCGCCACGGATGCGCCCATGCTCAGACGTTCCTCACATTGAGACCGGCGGCGCGCGAGGCGGCGCGAATCTCACCGAGCGTGTGGCGCTTGTAGTGCAGCATGTCGGCCATGGCCACCGCGTCGGCGGCTCCTTCGTTGACTGCGCGAGCCACGTCCTCCAGGCGACCCATGCCACCGCTGGCGATGAGAGGAACAGACACCACGCGCGACACTGCCGCCAGCAATTGGAGGTCGAAGCCCTCGCGTGTGCCTTCGCGGTCGATCGACGTCAACAAGATCTCGCCAGCGCCCAGCTCCACGCCACGCTGAGCCCAGTCGACGACATCCAGGCCCGTTCTCTCTCGACCGTTGTCGGTGTAAGCCTCCCAGCGCCCCGGTGCGACGCGCTTGGCCTCGATCGACAGCACCATGCACTGCGAGCCGAACTTGCGCGCTACCTCGCGAACCAGCTCAGGTCGCTTTGTCGCCGCTGTGTTGATGCCGATCTTGTCGGCGCCTGAACGCAAGATCGCGCGCACGTCGTCCACCGAGCGGATGCCTCCGGTCACCGTGAGCGGCACGAAGACATCCTGCGCCGCATGACGCACGATCTCGTGCAGGCTGTTGCGCCCGTACAGGCTGGCCACGACATCCACGTACAGCAACTCGTCGGCGCCTTGCTCGTAGTAGCGGCGCGCGTGTTCCTGCGGGTCACCGATGACGCGCAGCCCCTCGAGGTGGACACCCTTGATGAGATTGGGCCCCTTGATGTCGAGGCGAGGAATCAGGCGCGTCTTTTTCATTGCTGGCGGCTTTAGCCCTTCGGCTGATGCTCGTCGTACCAGACGGCGTGTTTGAGCGCCCAGCCGTCCGCGCCCTTGTGCCAGAGATGGTCGCTGCGCCAGCTGTCAACGATGTCTTGGAACTCCTCGTCGCTGATGCCGCAGTACTCGAGGAACTCGTCGTAGTGCTTGCGCGGAAACTCGCTGTCGTAGCGCCGCACCAACGCCACGCCTTCCTCGCGCGTGATCTTGCCGTCGCGGATTTCGTGCGCTGCGTCAGAGGTCGTTCGGCCGATACCGAACTTGATGAAGCCGAGGTAGTAGTGATAGCCGTCGATGCGATCGTCCAGGCTCGCGTACTTCGAGTAGGTTCCTTCCGAGCGCTCAGTGTTCGGCTCGAAGCCGTTGTTCTCGCGGCAGTAGTAGAAGTTTTCCTGCGGATCCCAAAACTTGTAGTAGCCCAAGAAGTGGATCTCTGTCTTGTTGTCCATGATCGACGCATAGCTCGGCGCCATGAACGGCTTCAGATCCGCTTCACTGACGCCGTGCTCGACCCAGAATTCAGGCGGCAATCCGGAGAAGTAGTGCTTGTCGTGGTCATGAATGTCGCGGGTGGCCTTGTGGGCGTTCTTCATGTCGCCGCCGTATTCGACCTCCCCGTTCTCGCCGTACATGATCAGCTGTACGTTGTGCTTGACTGCCATGTGCAGCGGGAAATTCGTCTGCCCGTAGATAAAGGGCTGAAAAGGGTCGCCGATGTGTTGGGTAGCCAGGCGCGTGAGTTTGCGCGTGACTTTTCCGTTGGGTGTGCCCAGGATGTTGTCGAACCCGGCGCGGATGAAGGCATCGAGATTACGACGACCGATCTCTGTCGCCTTCAGTGGCGCCCAGGTTGCGGTCAGCGGGTTCATGCCGTACTTGTACTTGAGCTGGTGAGCGACAAAGCCACCATCTTTGCCTCCGCTGCATGGAACGATGACGTCGTACTCGCCGTTGTTCTTGCGGTGGCGGCTGCAGAGATCGACAAGCTCGCGCTCGCGCTCGGCCCAGTCGATCTGATGGCGCTTGTACTGCGCGAAGTTGCACGCCGAGCACACGCCGTTCTCGTCGAAGGTAATGCGGGGGCGTTGATTGCTTACCGTGCAGAGCTTGCAATAGCGCACCGCCGCGGGCAGCTTGTACTGGCCAATGACATCTCGCTTTTTCATGGATTCACCTCGGTGCTGAATGGGTCTCTCGAGTGGGCAGTCTCAAGCCATCAACGATCGATCGCAGCCGCTCGACGTCTGCCGGCGCATCAATGTCGAGCGAACGTTCGTCAGGCATCGGATGACCGACCGTCAGGGTCGAAAGAAAGGTGCGCTCTTGCAGAAACCATTCGCTGCGAGCGGCGTACACGGCGCCATTCAGGCACCACGCGTCAGGTAGATCCTGTCGCCGCAGGGGCGTTCCGGCCGCCGGCTCCGCGTAACGCGCGAGGTGACCCGTGTCGTCGAGCCGAAAGGTCCAGTAAGGATGCTCTTGCGCCAACCGCAGCGTGACACAGGCCGGAGCGCCGGAGGAAATCAGACGCTCCATGGTGGCGTCGATGTCGGCGCTGCTTCGCAGAGGCGAGGTCGGCTGCAACAGGACAACGATGTCGTAGCCCGGCACGCGATGCAGCGCATCGGCGACCACGTCGATCGATGTCGCTGTGTCCGTGGCAAGCGCCGCATCGCGCACATAAGGCGCCTCGCAGCCATGCCGACGTGCGACGTCGATGATGGCGGCATCGTCGCTCGACAGGACCATGCGGTCGATGTAGCGAGAGCCGCGCGCTGCGTCGATTGTCCAAGCAATCAACGGCTTGCCGCCGACGGGCAGCACGTTCTTGCCCGGCACTCCTTTGGACCCACCCCGCGCCGTGATCAGCGCCAGCACCGACAGCCCGGCGATCACCGGAAGACCTCGCTGAAATCGAGGTTGGCGCGCTCGTAGTCGGGCATGCGGCCGATGTCGAGCCAGTAGCTGCGCACATGGTGGCAGCGCGTCGGCAGACCGCGGGCGATCAGCGCGTCGAATAGCGTCGGCATGTCGAAATGCTGACTGCGCGGCACCAGTGCCAGCGCTGGCGGCGACAGCACGTAGATGCCGGCGCTGACGACGAAGCGCTGGAGCGGCTTTTCGTCGATCGATTCGATCTGGCCATCGCGTTCGCGCACGACGCCGAAGGGCACTTGCATCTCGTAAGGCCGTACCGCCATCGTCGCGTCGGCGCCGGCTTCGACATGACGCTCGACCATGTGGCCGAAGTCTTCCTTGGTCAGCAGGTCGGCGTTGGTCACGACCACCGGCTCGCGCGGCGCCTCCGGCAGCAGGTTCAGAGCGCCAGCGGTGCCCAGCGGCTGGTCTTCGCGCAGGTAGCGGATGTCGGCGCCCCAAGCGGCTCCGT
>CADEEN010000151.1 GCA_902826345.1 uncultured Burkholderiales bacterium
AAAACCAGCCGAGCGCGATCGCTGATTTCCGTCCCGAGGTGCACGACTCCGATGGTTTGCAGATCCTCACCGCCAGCGGCGAGTGGCTGTGGCGGCCGCTGATCAACCCAGGCGGCACCTTCGTCACCTCTTTTGCCCTGCAGTCGCCCAAGGGCTTCGGCCTGATGCAGCGCGACCGCGCCTTCTCCAGCTACGAGGACGTGGAAGCGCGCTACGAGCTGCGGCCGAGCGCCTGGATCGAACCGGTGGGCGATTGGGGCGCCGGCCGCGTCGAGTTGCTGCAGTTCCGCACCCCCGACGAAACCCACGACAACATCGCCGCGTACTGGGTGCCGGCCGCGGCGCCGACCCCGGGCACGCCGATCGACATCGGCTGGCGCGTGCGCTGGCAGGGCAACGCGCTGCGCCTGCCGCCGGGCGCCCACGCAGTGCAGACGCGCACCGGCTACGGCTACACCAAGGTGCCGCCACCGCCGCAAAGGCGCAAGTTCGTGATCGACTTCGCGGCACCGTCCTACGCCGGCGCAAAAGCTGCCGCGTTAGAAAAGGCGGAAGCGCCGGTGGAAGCCATCGCTAGCGCATCGCCCAATGCCAAGGTCTTGTTTGTCAATGCGTATCCCAACGCCGGTCGCGGCGGCTGGCGTGCCACCGTCGAGTTCGATCGTCTCGATCCGAAACAAGCAGTGGAGCTTCGTGTGTTCTTGCGCCAAGGCGCGAACGTGCTGAGCGAGACCTGGTCGTACACGCTGGCCCCCGACTGAGATTCTCCGAAGACTCGAACCTGAATATGAATAACAGAATGTCCGCTCTCCCGACCGCGCCGCCGGTGACGCGCGCCCCGATGCACCCCAGGCCCTGGTTCGGCCTGTTGCGCGGCATGTTGGCGGCCTTGATGCCCGGCTTGCAGTTCTTCTGGAACCTGAACAACCCGCCGCCTTGGGTGTTTGCCGCGAAGCGCCGGCGTCGCGTGCTGCTGCTGATGATTGCGCTGCTGGCGGGCGTGGCAACGGTGCTGGTCTGGCAAAGCGCTCCGCCCGATCCCGGGCTGGCGTGGATGCTCTACGCCACGCTCGGCGTGCTGATGCTGGCCTGGGTCGGCGCCGGCCTGGCCACGGCCTTGATGGGTGCGATGGTGCTGCTGCGCGGCGATCGCCACGCGCTGCGGATGAAAGACGACAACGCGCCGATCGATGCGCGCGCCCGCACGGCCATCATCATGCCGATCTGCAACGAAGACATCTCGACCGTCTTCGCCGGCCTGCGCGCCACCTGCGAGTCGCTCGCCGCCACCGGCGCGTTGAAGCTGTTCGACATCTACTTGCTGTCCGACACCGCCGACCCCGCGGTGCGCGCCGCCGAAGTGCGGGCCTGGGAGCGGCTGCGTGCGCTACTCGGCGACAACGACATCGGCGCCGGTGGCCGCGTTTTCTACCGCCACCGCCGCCGCCGCACCAAGCGCAAGGCCGGCAATGTCGCCGACTTCTGCCGCCGCTGGGGCGGCAACTACCGCTACATGGTGGTGCTCGACGCCGACAGCACGATGCACGGCGAGACGCTGGTGTCGCTCGTGCGCCTGATGGAGCAGAACCCGCGTGCCGGCATCGTGCAGACGCTGCCGCAGGCCTACGGCCACGACACGCTGCATGCGCGCGTGCAGCAATTCACCTCGCGCGTCACCGGCCGCTTGTTCGCGCTCGGCATGGCGTACTGGCAACTCGGCGAAGCGCACTACTGGGGCCACAACGCGATCCTGCGCGTCGAGCCGTTCATGCGCCACTGTGCGCTGGCGCCGATCGCCGGCCGCGGCGGTTTGAGCGGAGAGATCCTCTCGCACGACTTCGTCGAGGCGGCGATGATGCGCCGCGCCGGCTATGAAGTCTGGCTCGCGCCGCAGCTCGAAGGCAGCTGGGAGCAGCTGCCGCCGAACCTGCTCGACGAATTGCAGCGCGACCGCCGCTGGTGCCAAGGCAATCTGCAGAATGCGCAGCTCATCGCCGAGCCGGGCTGGCGGCCGGCGCACCGCGTGATGTTCGCCGTCGGCGCGCTGTCGTATCTGATGGCGCCGCTGTGGCTGTTGTTCGTTGCGCTCGGCGCCGTCGTCACCTCCAATGCAGGCGGCGTCTCGCAAGGCGTTGCACTGTGGGTGCTGACGCTGCTGCTGCTGCTGATGCCGCGCGCGCTCGGCGTGGCCAGCGTCTGGCTGAAGGGCGAACATGCCGACTACGGCGGCCGCCTGCGCCTGGTGACGAGCGCGCTGTTCGAAACCGTCGTCTCGGCCTTGCAGGCGCCGGTGCGCATGCTCGCCCACACCACCTTCGTCGTCGGCACGCTGACCGGCCTGCGTCTGGACTGGAAGTCGCCGCCGCGCGACGCCACCGCCATCGCCTGGCCCGATGCGCTGCGCCGCGTCGGCCTGCTCGCCGTGCCGGCCGCCTTGCTGGCGGTGCTGGCGTTGCCGGGCGATGCGCTGACGGCCCCGCACCTCGCTCCGCTGCTCGCCGCGTTGCTGCTCGCCGTGCCGCTGGCGGTGCTGTCGAGCCACCCGAACGTCGGTGCGGCCGTGCGCCGCGTGCGCATGCTGTGGGTGCCCGAAGAGCACCGGCCGCCGCTGGCACTGCGCCGCGCCATCGAGCAGCGCGGCTTTGCCGACCTGACGCCGGTGCCCGTGGTGCAACCGCCGCGCGTGTTCGCGCCGTCGCAGGCGATGCGCTCGAACCGGCTCGGCCTGGCGATGGGCAGCGCCGCGGTGGCGATGTTCGTCGCGCTGACGCCGCGTTATGCGGTGACGCCTGAAGTGCCGGTGTCGCTCGATCGACCGACGATCGCGACGTCGTCGGCCCTGCCGGCCGTCGAGTTGCCGTCGATGATGATGATGGCGGCCAGCGACAGCCCGCCGCGCCAGCTGCGCACCACGCTGCGCGACCAGCGCCCGGCGCGCATGATCGACGAAGCGCTGCGGCAACGCGCGCGCGATGCGGTGCAGCGCACGCTCGACGCCGAGGACATCTTTGACCCGGCGTAGACAGACGCAAGACGCGGGTTGTCGTCGTTGACTTTCGGGCGGGTTCGCGCAGGATGACCGGCCCACCACAGGAGACCGCCATGCCCCCGCGCGTTCTTGCCCCGCACTCCGCATCCACCGTTGCGCTCGCCGCGCTGTTGGCCTGTGGCCTCATCGCTGCGTCGCACGCCGACGAAGGTGACCGCCGCCACGAGCCGGCGCGTGCCGCGCCGCTGAAAGTCGACCCGCTGCCACCGAGCGGACCGGCGTTCAGCAAGGGCGTGGTCTCGGTGGCCAACCCGTACGGCGCCGAAGCTGGCGCGCGCATGCTCGAACAAGGCGGCAACGCCATCGATGCGGCAGTGGCGATCGCCTATGCGCTCAACGTCGTCGAGCCGCAATCGGCCGGCATCGGTGGCGGTGGTTTCATGATGATCCACTTGGCCGGTCGTGGCGGCCACGGCCGGTGGCATCACGACGACGACGATGATGACGACAAGCGCGGCAAGCACCGCGGCCCGCGCGGCCGCACCTTCGTCATCGACACGCGCGAGAAGGCGCCCGCTGCGGCCACGCCGGACATGTTCGTCGGCGTGCCCAATGCCTCGCTGCAAGGCGTGGCCGTCGGCGTGCCGGGCATGGTGCGCGGCAGCGAGTTGGCGCTGCGCCGCTTCGGCCGGCTCGATCTGTCGGACGTGCTCGTACCCGCCATCACGCTGGCCGACGACGGCTTCGCGGCGACGCCGCGCTACGCGCTGGTGAGTTGCAACGCACGCTCGCAGAACTCGCCCGAATCGACGGCGGTGTTCTGCCCCAACGGCAACGGCACGCTGGGCCCGGTCGCCGGTACGCTGGTGCAGAACAAGCCGCTGGCCGAAACGCTGCGCCTGATCGCGCGCCACGGCGCCGATTGTTTTTACCGCTACCAGCCCGCGAAGGGCTGCGACATTGCCAAGGGCATCGTCGAAGGCCAGAAGTTCGCCAAGCCCGGCCTCTTCAACGGCGTGGTCACGCCGGGCAAGGGCGGCAGCATGACGTACGACGATCTCGCCGCGTACCGGCCGGCGCTGCGCGGGGTGACGCAAGGCAGCTACCGCGGCTACACCATCAAGGCGATGTCACCGCCCTCCTCCGGTGGCCTGACGCTGTTGCAGATGCTGAAGATGCTCGAGCGCTTCCCGATCGGCGACGCGACACAAGGCTACGGCTTCGGCAGCGCGAAGACGGCCAACGTCATGGCCGAGGCGATGCGCGTGGCCTTCGCCGATCGCTCCATTTGGATGGGCGACGCTGACTTCGTGCCGGTGCCGCAGCGCGGCCTGCTCGACGGCACGTACGTCGGCCTGCGCGGCGCGGCCATCGTGCCGGGTGCGCGCATCGACCCGAACCCGCTGCCCGGCGATCCGCGGCCGTACGAGACGGCCGGCCTGCAAAGCAGCACGCGGCTGGCCGTCGCCGAGCCCGTCACCGGCCCCGGCGAGACGACGACGCACTTCTCGGTGGTGGACCGTTGGGGCAACATGGTCTCTTTCACCAACACCATCGAGTCGTCGCACGGCATCGGCGTCTTCGCCGGCTACACACGCGACGACGGCATGAGGAAGAGCCATGGCTTTCTGCTCAACAACGAGCTGACCGACTTCAACACCGCGCCGACGATGAACCCGTTCACCGGCGGCCCGGGCTACAACGACGTGCAGCCGGCCAAGCGCCCGCGCAGCAGCATGACGCCGGCGATGATCTTTTCGCCCGACGGCGAGCCGCTGATCGCCTACGGCTCGCCCGGCGGCGCGACGATCATCAACTCGGTGCTCAACGTCACGCTGAACCTGCTCGACCACAAGATGACGCTGCAGGAAGCGATCAATGCGCCGCGCTTGTCGGTGACCAGCGCGACGAGCAACGTCACGGTGGAAGCGGCCTACCCGCCAGCCGCCGTCGAGGGCCTGCGCGCGCTCGGCTACACCATCGGCAACGCCGACATCGGATCGGTGCAGGCGGTGCTGGTGGACCCGCGCAACGGCAAGCAGTACGGCGCCGCCGATGCGCGGCGCGAGGGCACGGTGATCGGCCTGCCGCGGCGGTGACGATGGGCGACTGATGGTGCGGCAAAAGAGTCAATTCTTCTCGCCGCTCTGATCGGCGCAACGGGCAAAAGGCGGCCGGACGGCACCGGCCTGCCTAGACTTCGCGTGGCATGCCCACGCCCACCCACTCACCGACGCTGATTCGTTCGACGACCGAAGCGCTCGCCAGCCCGCACGTTGCACAGGTTCCAGCCGAGCGCCTTCTGTCGCAGTTGCAGCCGACGCTCGAAGCACTGATGGTTTCGTGCGGCGGCCTGGGCGCCGTCGAACCGATGGGCTTGACGCGCAAGTCGGCCGACAGCAGCGACAAATACCTCGTGCGAGACGGACTGGGCCAGCCGCGGGCCGTGCTCAGCCTGTCGCCGGCCGACCGGCCGCACGCTACTGAGGTGGCCGCCGTCAGCACACGGCTGGCGCAGGAAGCGCTCGGCCCGCATCTGGGCCGCGTGGTGCTGATGCCGTGGCGCACCGGCAGCGTCAACGGCATCGGCTACAGCGTGTCGCCCTTCCGCAAGCCGGTCGCCACGTTCAAGCCCCGGCGTGCGATCGAACGCCGTCGTCTGCTGCACCTGGCCCGGCACTGGTTGCAGCAGACGCTGCGTCATTCGGTGCGCGCCGCCGCCGCGCATGAGGTCGAGCGCGAGTTCAGGGCGCCGCTGGCGGCGTTGGCGAATCTGCAGGCGTTGCCGCCCGCGATCCGCCAGCGCGCGAGCGCCGAGCTGCAGGCGCTCGACGCCGGCCACTGGCAGCCTCGCCTGGCGTTGGCGCACTACGACCTGTGGCAGGACAACTTCCTCTGGGCGCCCGAGGACAACGAGTTCGGATTCGTCGTCATCGACTGGGGCGGCTCGCGCGCCGCCGGCCATGCGATCTACGACCTGCTGCGCCTGGCGCTGTCGAGCCCGGCCGACATCGGCGCCACGCTGTCGCACCTGCGCGCCCACTGCCGCATTCTCGAGTGCCCGCCCGAACATGCCGCCGGCCACGCGCTGGCCGCGCTCGGCCACCTGGCGATGAACCCGGGCGACTGGCAGGTCGAGCGGCTGCAGATCACGGCCGAGCGCTGCGCGAATCTGCTCGCTGCGCTCGAACAACGCCATCGCGCCCGCCCGCGCGCGCCGACGCAACTGCTGCGCACGCATGAATGGGGCATCGCCGAACCGGCGGCGGCTGCGTTGCAGCAGCTCGACCTCGCCGACTACGAGGCGCTGATGCGCGCCGACATCGGCGCACCGTTCAAGACCAAACCCGGCCTGGCCGTGCACCGCCTGCGCCATCCGCACGGCGGCCAGACGCTGTTCTTGAAACGCTGCACCGATGCGATGAATGAGCCGCTGTGGCGCCTCGCCGCGCGGCGCTGGTTGCGCCGGCGGCCCTTGCACAGCGAGCCGTTTCACATCCACCTGGCCTCGCAAACCTTGCGCGCGCATGGCTTCAATGCCATGCCGGTGCTGGCCTGGGGCGAGCGGCGCACGCTCGGCTGGTTGCCTGATGAGGGCTTCATGGTTGCCGGCGGCGTGGCGGGCGACAGCGTGGATGCTGTCTTCGCCGCGGGCTCGGCCCCGGTGCGCCGGCGGGTCATGGCCGTCGTCGGCTCGCTGATGGGCCGATTGCATCGACACGGCTTCAGCGTCACGTTGCGCTTGCACGACCTGCTCGTGCCGGCGCAGGACTTCGAAGCCGCGACCTGGCGCGAGATCGAGCCGGCGATGATCGATCTCGACTTCAAGGGCAACGTGCTGCACGCCACAGGCTTCGATCTCGACAAGGCGATGCACGCCACCGCGCACAGCGCCTACCTGCTGTTGCGCACCGGGCTGCGCTTCGAGGCCGGCGAAGCGGCGGCCTGGTGGCGCGCCTGGCGACGGCAACTGCGCAACGCCGGCATCGTGCTGCAGCGCCGCTCGGCACAGCGCCTGCGCCTGCAAGTGCGCAACGAACTCGTGCAGCACCACCGCGACCCGAAGATGGTGGCGATGTTTCCCGCCACGCCTTCGGCCTGATATGAGCTGATCAGCGCGACGACGACGCGCCGGACGGCAGCAGCAGCACCTCGGCCTTGCCGCCGACCGCAGGCGGGCTCGCCGCCGCCGAAGCCGCTTGCTCCCGCACCGCACGCAGCGCATCGCGCTTCGGGTCACCCGGGCGGTAGAGCAGCATCCAGACGATCGCGAGCGCGGTGACGACGGCCAGCAGCAGGATCAATGCGCGTCGCCGTACCGGCGTGCGCGGATAGTCGTCGTCATCGTCGTCCACCGCCGCGACGCTCAACCGCGCAACTTGGCGAACGCCGCGGCCATCGCGTTGGCGGGTTGTGGCTCGCTCGCGCGCTGCGAGTGGCGCGGCGCGCGCTCGTCGCGGCTTGCGGGGCGGTAGCCATCACCGGCGGCAGCGGGCGCCGCGCCCTGCTTCATCGTCAGCGCGATGCGCCCGCGCGCCAGATCGACTTCGACGACACGCACCTGGACGATGTCGCCCGCCTTCACGATCTCGCGCGCGTCCTTGACGAAACGGTTGGCGAGCTGGCTGACGTGCACGAGGCCATCCTGGTGCACACCGAGATCGACGAAGGCGCCGAACTGGGCGACGTTGGTCACCGTGCCTTCGAGCAGCATGCCGGGCTCGAGGTCCTTCACCTCCTGCACGCCGTCGTCGAACCGTGCCACCTTGAAGTCGGGCCGAGGGTCGCGACCGGGCTTCTCCAACTCGGCGACGATGTCCTTGACCGTGATCACGCCGAAGCGCTCGTCGGCAAACGACTCCGCCTTCAACGCCTTCAGCACGTCGCTGCGGCCCATCAACGTGTCGATGCTCGTGCCGGTGGCCGCGAGCAGCTTCTGCACCACCGGGTAGGTTTCCGGGTGCACGCCCGACGCGTCGAGCGGATCGTCACCGCCGCGGATGCGCAAGAAGCCCGCGGCCTGCTCGAAGGTCTTCGCGCCGAGGCCCGGCACGTCGAGCAGCTGCTGCCGGCGCTTGAACGCGCCGTTGACATCGCGCCAGCGCACGATCGCGCCGGCCACGGTGGCCGACAGCCCCGAGACGCGCGTCAGCAACGGCGCTGACGCGGTGTTCAGATCGACACCGACGGCATTGACGCAATCCTCGACCACGGCGTTCAGGCTTTTCGCCAGGCCGTGCTGATCGACGTCATGCTGGTACTGGCCGACGCCGATGCTCTTCGGTTCGATCTTCACCAGCTCGGCCAGCGGATCCTGCACACGGCGTGCGATGCTGACCGCGCCGCGCAGGCTGACGTCGAGTTCGGGCAGCTCCTTGCTCGCCACTTCGCTCGCCGAATACACCGAGGCGCCGGCCTCGCTGACCATCACCTTCAACAGACCGTGCTCTGGCGCCGCCGCATGAACGCGCTTGATCAGGTCGGCGGCGAGCCGATCGGTTTCGCGGCTCGCGGTGCCGTTGCCGATGGCGATCAGCGACACGCCATGCGCGGCGACGAGCTTGGCCAGCGTGTGCAAGGCGCCGTCCCAATCGCGCTTCGGCTCGTGCGGAAAGACGGTGGCCACGCCCTGCACACGGCCGGTGTCGTGCACCACCGCCACCTTGACCCCCGTGCGGATGCCGGGGTCGAGCCCCATCGTCACGCGCTTGCCGGCGGGTGCGGCGAGCAACAGGTCGCGCAGGTTGTCGGCGAAGACCTTGATCGCCGTGGCCTGCGCCGCCTCGCGCAGCCGCGCGAACAGATCGCGCTCCAAGCTCAGCGAGAGCTTGACCTTCCACGTCCAGGCGATGCACTTGCGGATCAGCTCGTCGCTCTTGCGATCGGCGTGTCGCCAGCCGAGGTGGCTGGCGATGCGGCCCTCGGCCAGGCCCGGCGCCGTTCGGGCCGAGCCTGTCGAAGCCGCCTCGTTGTCCGGCGTCTGCAACCGCGCATCGAGCATCTCCAGCGAGCGCCCGCGAAACACCGCCAGCGCGCGGTGCGACGGCACGCGCGCGATCGGCTCGGCGTAGTCGAAGTAGTCGCGGAACTTCGAGACGTCGGGTGCGTTCTCGTCCTTGCCCGACGCCAGCTCGGAGACGAACAAACCCTCGGCCCACAACCATTCGCGCAACGCGCCGACGAGTGCCGGCGCCTCGGCCCAGCGTTCGGCCAGCACGTCACGCACGCCGTCGAGCACCGCGGACGCATCGGCAAAGCCGGCGTCCGCGTCGAGGAAAGCAGCCGCCTCGGCGAGCGGATCGAGCGACGGATCGTCGAACAGCTTGTCCGCCAGCGGCTCCAGTCCCGCCTCGCGCGCGATCAGGCCCTTGGTGCGGCGCTTCTGTTTGTAGGGCGCGTACAGATCTTCGAGCTCCTGCTTCGTCGGCGCGGCATCGAACGCCG
>CADEEN010000152.1 GCA_902826345.1 uncultured Burkholderiales bacterium
CGTAGCCCGAGCCGTAGCTCCAGATCTCGCGCGTCTCCGGGTAGTGGACGATGTATTTGGTGGCGTTGCACGGCCAGCGCACGTCTTGCTGGCCGTCCTTCAGCGGCGCGCCGACGGTGTGCACACACGGCACGAACTCGCCGTCGGTGCCGAGCACATCGAGCACCTTGCGGCCCATGCGCGTCATGATGCGCATGTTGACGGCGACGTACGGCGAATCCGACAACTCGACGCCGATGTGCGCGATCGGCGAGCCTATCGGCCCCATCGAGAACGGCACGACGTACATCGTGCGGCCGCGCATCGCGCCCTTGAACAGCCCCGGCGTGCCGTTGTCGAACCCGTGCTGCAGGATGTTGCGCATGTCCTGCGGGTCCATCCAATGGTTCGTCGGGCCGGCGTCTTCCTTCTTCGCGCTGCAGATGAAGGTGCGGTCTTCGACCCGCGCCACGTCGCTCGGGTCGCTGCACGCCAGATAGCTGTTCGGCCGCAGCGCCGGGTTCAGGCGGCGCATCGAGCCGACATCGACCAGGCGTTGGCACAGGCGGTCGTACTCGGCAACGGAACCGTCGCACCAGTAGACATCTTTGGCCTCGGTCAACGCGGCGATCTGCGCCACCCAATCGACGAGGCGCTCATGGCGCACGTGCGCCGGCACGTTCAGGCGCAGGCCTTCCAGCGAGGGACGGTTCATGGGGTGAGTTCCAGAGGTCATGATGAATCGGTATCGGGCCAGCCCCCAAGGTGGGGACGCGGGGCTCGCCGCATACCGCGCCAACGTCAGCACTCGAAGACTGATTGTGGGCTCGCTGTAATCGCCCTGTAACCACGCAGGGCCGGGGGGTCATGCGTGTTCCGTATGGTTCCATGCAACAGGCGAAGGACAATGGCGTGATGCAAGTCACGAGCGTCAACGTCGGCCGGGCCGTTCGCATCCGCGCCGGCGCGCGCACGGTGATGTCGGCCATCAGCAAGCGGCCGGTCGGCGGCCGCGTCGGCGTGCTGCCGGTGGGCCTGCAAGGAGACGAGCAGGCCGACTTGTCGGTGCATGGCGGGTTGTCGAAAGCGGTGTACGCCTACCCGAGCGAGCACGTCGACTTCTGGCGCACGGTGCGCGCGCAGGCGGGCGTGGCGTTGTGGGATGCCGCGCTCGAACCCGGCGCGCTCGGCGAGAACCTGACGCTCGCCGGCCTCGTCGAAGACCACGTCTGGGTCGGCGACGTGTTGCGCTTCCCGCAGTGCGCGCTGGCCGTCAGCGAGCCGCGCCAGCCGTGCTTCAAGTTCAACGCGGCAATGGGGTTTGCGCAGGCGGCCAAGCTGATGGTGCAGTCCGCTTGGTGTGGCTTCTATCTGGCGGTGCGCGAGCC
Source organism: uncultured Burkholderiales bacterium (assembly GCA_902826345.1). GTDB lineage: Bacteria > Pseudomonadota > Gammaproteobacteria > Burkholderiales > Burkholderiaceae_C > CADEEN01. Next base: position 1,368 of record CADEEN010000152.1, read on the forward strand.
GGGGTCGATCGAAGCCGGCGAAAGGTTCGCGCTCGAACCCGGGCCGCGCGAGGTGCGCATCGACGAGCTGTTCCGCGCGATCACGTCATCGCGCCGCACGGCGTGAAGCGCCGCGATCTCATCCTCGTCGGCGCGCTGGCCCTCGGCGGCTGCGGACGCAAGAAGCCGGCGGCCGGCGCCGCGCTGCCCGCCGGCAGCACCGTTCTTGCGCTCGGCGACTCGATCACCTTCGGCACCGGCGCGGACAGCGCCGCGGCCTACCCGGCACAACTGGCGATGCTGACCGGCTGGAACGTGATCAACGCCGGCGTGCCGGGCGACACCGCAGCGCTTGCCGCGGAGCGCGTGCCGGCGCTGCTCGCCGAGCACAAGCCGGCGCTCGTCATCGTCAGCGCCGGCGGCAACGACTTTCTGCGCCGCGTGCCGGCGACCGAGACCGAAGCCGCACTGCGACGCGCCATCGCTGCGTCGCGAGATACCGGCGCGCAGGTGCTGCTGGTGGCGGTGCCGCAACCATCGATCGGCGCGGCGCTCGGCGCGGGCCTGTCCGACCACCCGCTGTACGTCCGACTCGCCGACGAACTCAAACTGCCGCTGCACGCCAACGGCTGGGCGAAGGTGCTCGGCGACGACAAGCAACGCGCCGACCAGATCCACGCCAACGCCGCCGGCTACCGCGCCTTCGCCGAAGGTTTAGCGGCGACACTGCGCAGCACCGGCCACCTCCAACACTGATGCTCGCCTACCGCCACGCCTTCCATGCCGGCAACCATGCCGACGTGCTCAAGCACGTCGTGCTGGCGCAAGTGCTCGTGTACATGGCGGCCAAGGACAAGCCGTTTTCGTACCTCGACACGCATGCGGGGGCCGGCGGCTACTCGCTGGAGAGCCGCTATGCGCAGAAGAACGCCGAAGCATCGGGCGGCATCGAGCGTTTGTGGCAGCGCGACGACCTGCCCCCCGCATTGGCGCACTACGTGGCCCTCGTGCGCGAATTCAACGGCGGCGGCAAATTGGAGCAGTACCCCGGCTCACCGGCGATTGCGCATCTGTTGTTGCGCCCGACCGATCCGCTGCATGCCTACGAGCTGCACCCCACCGACGAAAAAATCCTGCGCGCCTATCTGTCTTCGCGCAAGAACGCAAAGGTCGTGCTCGCCGATGGCTTTGCCGCGCTACCGCACGAACTGCCGCCGCCATCGCGCCGCGGCGTCGTGCTGATCGACCCGCCGTACGAGATGAAGACCGACTACGCGCGCACGCTCGGCGCGGTGCGCGAGGCGCTGTCCAAGTTCGCCACCGGCGTGATCGTCGCCTGGCTGCCGCAGGTGGCGGTGGTCGAAGCGCGCGAATTGCCGCGTCGCTTGTTCAACGCGGCAGCCGCCGCACCCAAGGGCGCGCTGCACGCCCGGCTGACCGTGGCCGAGCCGGGCGACAAAGGCTACGGCATGACCGGCAGCAGTGTGGTCGTCGTCAATCCACCGCACGGTCTGGCCGACACGCTGCGCGAGGTGCTGCCGTTTCTCAAAGAGGCACTGGCGCAGTTCGACGGCGCGAGCTTCCTTCTCGACACGCGCTGATCACGCATCGGGCACCCGCCGCAAATCCCGAAACGCCTCGAACAACCACGAGCGCATGCCGATCAGCAGCGTGTAGGGCCGCTTCTGATCGACCGGCAGCCGCTGATCGGCGACATGCTGCTGCGCAAAGTCCTGCGCCACGCGCTGCAGGCGCTCGTTGAAGGCCATCGCCAGGCTGCGGCCGATCTGGCCGTGCACCAGCATCAGCATCTCGCCCTCGCCGTCGAAGCCGGTGTCGAAATAGTCCTGCGCGACGTGGTGACGGAAGTAGTCCATCACCGGCCCGTTCGGCCGCCAGCGGAAGGTCTTGGCCAGCAGCAGGCGGTAGCGGTTCAGTGGCCGCAGCTCGATGATGCCCAGGCGGTCGAGCTTGGCCAGGTAGCTCACCGCTTCGGCCTCGCTGTAGGTGTAGGTGGCGACGATTTGGTCGAAGCTCCACTGCGACATGCAGCAGATCGCCATCAGCAACAACTTCGGATCGCCGACCACGGCCTGTTCCTGCTCAGGCCCCAACTCGCCGCGCAGCGGTTGCGCATCGGCGATGCGCCGCGCCAGATCGGCGAAGTCCATCTTCAGCACGCGCAGCACCTCGTCGATGCGCGACAGCGGCATGTCGGCCTGCGAGAACATGCGCTTGATGCTCGACTCGGCCATGTCGATGTGCTGGGCCAGATCGGCGTAGGTGATGTTGGCCGCCTTGAGTTCGGTCTTCAGGGCGGCGATGAGGTCTTTGGTGGATGACATGCTGCAAGCGTATCGCGAGCCAGTACCGCGCGGGCCGTGCGGAAGCAACGATGGCGCTTTGCCTTGAAGCGCGAGACGCGCCCCCGCAGCATCGCGTTCTGTTCCACTTCCGTGCTCTGCAATGCCACACCGCGCTGAATCGTCCTACTTGTTGAACCGCCGCCATGCGCTGTGCTGCGGCGCCGCGGCTGTGGCCGGGCTGTTCACGTCGCTGCAAGCGCAGGCCGCGCTGCCGGGCATCGACAACCCGTGCCGCGGCCGGCTGCCCGAGGCGCTGGCGCAGCACGATCTCGTGCGCGCCGCCTTCGAAGGCATCGACGCCGCCGCGCTGTGGGACGTGCATGCGCACCTGCTCGGCACCGGCGACAGCGGCTCGGGCTGCACCGTGCACCCGAGCATGAGCCAGTGGTGGCGGCCGATCGAGGTGCTGCGCCGGCAGGCGATCCTGAACGCGGCCTGCGTCGACAGCAACGCAACGTCGATCGATCGCGCGTACGTCGAACGGCTGCTGTCGCTGACCCAAGACTTCCCCTCAGGCGCACGCTGGCTGCTCTTCGCCTTCGACAACGCGCATGGCGATGATGGCGCGGCGCATCCCGACACGACGACCTTCCATGTGCCCGACCGCTACGCGCGCGAGACCGCCGCGGCACACGCCGCGCGCTTCGGCTTCGTCGCCTCGATTCATCCGTATGCGGCCGACGCACTCGAGCGCCTGAACCGCGCCACCGCCGACGGTGCCCTCGCGATCAAGTGGCTGCCGAGCGCGATGAACATCGACCCGCGCGACAAGCGCTGCCGCCCGTTCTACGACCGCCTGGCCGCCACGCGCGTGCCGCTGATCGTGCACTTCGGCGAAGAGCAGGCGGTGCCCGGCGCCGGCCGCAACGAGTTCGGCAACCCGCTGCTGGCGCGCGTGCCGCTTGAAGCCGGTGTGCGCGTCGTCATGGCGCATTGCGCCTCACTCGGCCATGCGCTCGATCTCGACAAGCCTTCCGCGCCGCGCGTGCCGGCGTTCGATTTGTTTGCGCGGCTGATGGACGAGCGCGCGCACGGCGAGCTGTTGCTCGGCGACGTCTCCGCCGTCCTGCAGATCAACCGCAGCGTCGCCGCCGCGCGCCAGTTGATCGAGCGTGACGACTGGCACGCCCGCCTACTTCACGGCTCCGACTACCCGCTGCCCGGCATCCCGATCCTGACGCGCCCGCAGCGCCTGGCCGACGCCGGACTGCTCGACGCCGAGGTCGTGCCGGTGCTGCTGCAAGTGCGCGAGCACAACCCGCTGCTGTTCGATTTCGTGTTGAAGCGCAGCGTGCGCGCCGGCACGCGCGGTCTCTCGACTCCAGTGTTCGAGACGCGCCGCCATTTCGCGCGAGCCTGACCCGTCGCCGCAGTACCGCGCCGCAGTACCGCGCCGCGGTACTCGCAGTCGGGCCGTTTGCGACCGCATGCAAAGCACTGGCCGAAACGCTGGCCGCGCTCTACGGTGTGCTGCACCGCCACTGCCCACACCACGATGCGAACGACCTTGAACGACGTGCACTCGCAACTCAACGCCACCACGGTGGCGCACATCGAGCGTCCGCGCAGCCTCGACGAGCTGCAAGCCGTGGTCGCGCAGGCACGCATGCGCGGCCAGCAGATTTCCGTGGCCGGCGGCCGCCACGCGATGGGCGGCCAGCAGTTCGCATCGGGCGCGCTGCACATCGACACCGGCGCGCTCGACGCCGTGCTCGCCGTCGATGCCGACAAAGGCTGGCTGCACATCGAGGCCGGCGCGCAGTGGCCGCGCATCATCGCGGCCAGCCACCGTATCGCCGGCAGGACGCGATGGGGCATTCGGCAAAAGCAAACCGGCGTCGATGCCGTCAGCCTCGGCGGCTCGATCTCGGCCAACGCCCATGGCCGTGGCCTGCTGATGCAGCCGCTGGGCGATGACATCGAGAACCTGACGCTGATCAACGCCGATGCGCAAGCCGTGTTCTGCAGCCGCGAGCACAACGCCGGGCTGTTCTCGCTCGTCATCGGCGGCTACGGCCTGTTCGGCATCATCTCCTCCGCCACGCTGCGCCTGGCGCCGCGGCAGCGCCTGCAGCGCGTGGTCGACATCATCGACCTCGACGACGCGATGAACGCGGTGCAACGGCGCATCGACGAAGGCTGCCGCTACGGCGACTTCCAGTTCGCGATCGACGCCGGCGACGACGGCTTCCTGCGCCGCGGTGTGCTCGCCTGCTACAAGCCCGCACCTGCCGACGCCACCCAGCAAGACGCCGCCGACCTGCCGCCCGAGACCTGGCTGCAACTGCTGCGCCTGGCCCATGACGACAAGCGCGCCGCCTTCAAGCTCTACGCGCAACACTATCTCGGCACGCACGGCCAGTGCTACGGGTCCGACACGATGCAGCAGAGTACTTATCTGCCGAGCTATGCCGAATACCTCGAGCGAGCGCGCGGCGAGGCGCCGCAGCGCGAGACGCTCGTCATCGGCGAGCACTACGTGGCGCCGGAGCACCTGATGGCGTTCATGCAGCGCGCCCGTGCGGTGCTGCGCGCGCATGGCAGCGAAGTCATCTACGGCACGATCCGTTCGATCCGGCGCGACACGGTGTCGTTCCTGCCGTGGGCCAAAGACGACTTCGCCTGCGTCGTTTTCAACCTGCGAACGCCGCACACGCCTGCCGGCGTTGAACGCACCGCAGCGGTGTTTCGTGCGCTGACTGACGCCAGCCTGGCACTCGGCGGCAGCTTCTTCCTCACCTACCACCGCCACGCCACCGCAGCGCAGGTCAACGCCGCCTACCCGCGCTTTCGCGAGTTCCTGCAACACAAGCGTGCGCACGATCCTCACGAGCTGTTCACCAGCGACTGGCACCGGCACTACCGCGACGCCTTCGCGGCCGACGCCACGTGAAACCGCAACGAGCGAGCACCACCGCCAAGCTGATCGCCGCGGCGATGGTGATGCTGCACAGCGACCCGCGCACACGCGATCTCGTCGCGGCCGACACGGCCGAGCTGAGCGAGCGTTGCTTGCGCGGTGGCGGCCGCTGGCTGGTGGCGAGTGCGCGTCACCCATGGACGCGCGCCGGCTGGCTCGCCCTCGAACGCATCGTGCTGCCCGGCATCGTGCGCCACTTCGCGCTGCGCAAGCGATGGATCGAGAAGCAATGCCGCGCCGCAATCTCGGAAGGCTTCGAGCGCATCATCGTGCTCGGTGCCGGCTTCGACACACTCGCCACCCGGCTGGTCATGGAGAACGATCGCATCGAGGTCATCGAGATCGATCACCCGGCCACGCAAACCGCCAAGCGAGCAGCGATCGACTCGCTCTCGCACCGATTGCAATTCCTCGCCTGCGATCTCGGCCGAGAGGACCTGCCCGCCTCGTTGATGAACGGTCCGCGCAAGACCGTCGTCATCGCCGAGGGCTTGCTGATGTACCTCGCCGAACCCACCGTCCACCGGCTGTTCGATCAGGTGCATGCGCTGTCGCCGGCGGGCGTGCGATTCATCTTCAGCCACCTCGTGCAATGGCCCGACGGCCGCGCCGGCCTGCGCCCGTGCAGCCGCGCCGTCGAGCTCTGGTTGCGCTGGCGCGGTGAGCCCTTCACCTGGGCGCTGGCACCGCAGGCCGTGCCCGCGCTGCTGCAGCGCTATGGCTTCACGCTGATCGCCAGCGCAACGCCCGCCGACCTGGGCGACGGCGTGACGCTGCGAGGCGAGAACCTCAGCTGTTGCCGCGCGGCGTGACACCCCCGAAAGAGGGAATCGCCGCGCGATACCGGCCAGCGCCTGTCTCGCCACCTGGCCGCTTTCACTTGGCAGACCGCGCGCCGACGCCGACGATGCAGTCATGTTCAACCACGCGCTCACGAGCGTACACACCATGAGTACCACCGCCCGTCACCCCGCACTGCCGATCCGCCGCGACACGCGTGCCTGGCGCCTGCAGGTCTGGATCTCGTTTGCCGTGGCTGCCACGCTGTGCGCGATCGGCCTGGCCTGGCTGCCGGGGCAGGACCTCGACCGCGCGTTCATGGTGATGGGCTATGTCTTCTGTCTGTCCACCGCGTTCGCGTTGTCGAAGTTCATCCGCGACAACCAGCACCACAAGGTCGACACCCCCATGTGGGGCAGCGTCGTCTGGGCCGGCTTCGCTTTTGCGATGGCGCTCACCGGCTGGGGCCTGTGGCGCATGGACGTCAACCCGACCTACAAGGCCTACCTCGGCGTGAGCTGGCTGTTCCTGATCTCGACCGTGTTCACGCTGGCCAAGACGCTGCGCGACGCGCACGAGGCCGATGTGCTCGAAGCGCGCTTCGGTCGCGAACAAGACAACGCTTGAAGGAGAACTTGCATGACAACACCGATTCGCCTCACGCTCACCGTCGCTGCCGTGCTCACGACGCTGGCACCCGCCGCTCGCGCCCACACCGAAGTCTCCGAGGCCAGCGCCTTGTCGACGCTGCCCGTCGCAGTGTCGGTCGCCGCGCCGTCGATGATCCTCGGCGCCGGCGCGGTGCTCACCGTCGTCAGCATCCAGGCCTCGGCCACCGGCACGGTCTGGGTGCTCGAACGTGCGTCCGACGGCGCGCGCGCCACGCTGCACTTCTCCGGTCACGTGGCGCAGGGCGCAGCGCTGTCGATCGGCGGCGCGGTGATGGTCACCGCAGTCACGTCGGGCGTCGTGCTCAGCGCCGCGGGCAACGCCATCGCCTTCATCCCGAACGAGATGGGCCGCGCGCTCTTGCACAACGAGCGCATCACGCGATGAACGGCCTTCATCGCCTGACCGTGACCATTGCGGTTGCGGCGGCCGCCACCTGCGCGCACGCCGGCCGGCCCTGCGAAGCGCGCCCAGCGACCACCCATGACGTGATGCGCGGCATGACGCTGGCCGCCGCCACCGCGGCGCGGCTCGACGCCAGCGGCGCGCAGGTCGTCGTGCTCGCACGTGCGGGGCAGGATCTGTCGAAGTACGGCGTGACGTGGTCGCACCTCGGTTTTGCCTACCGCGACGGCGATGGTCCGCGTTCGCACTGGCGAGTGGCCCACAAGTTGAACCAGTGCGGCACCGCGAGCGCGGCGCTGTACCGCCAGGGCCTCGGCGAGTTCTTCCTCGACCAGCCGCACCGCTACGAAGCTGCATATGTCGAACTGACGTTCGACGCGCAATCGAAGTTGCTGCCGCTGCTGCGCGACAACGCGCGTCTCGACGACTGGCACGAGCCTCGCTACAGCATGGTCGCCTACCCCTGGGCGACGCGCTACCAGCAGAGCAACCAGTGGGCGCTCGAAACGCTGGCCGGTGCGATGGACGCCGGCGCAACGAATCGCCAACGCGCGCAAGCCTGGCTGCAACTGCGCGGCTACGAGCCGAGCACCCTGCGCATCGACCCACTGACGCGCCTGGGCGGGCGCATGACGCGCGCCAACATCGAGTTCGACGACCACCCGAATGCCAAGCGCTTCTCCGATCGCATCGAAACCGTGACGGTGGATTCGGTGTTCGCGTGGCTGCAACGCAGCGGTTTTGGCGAGGCGCCCGTCATCGTTCGCTGAGAATGGGCGAGGAGGCCGCACTGTCGTGAGCGACAAGACAACACCGAGACATCACAGCAGCCAATTCGCGCTGCTCGGCCAGCGCCGCTTCGCGCCGTTCTTCTGGACGCAGTTCTTCGGTGCCGGCAACGACAACCTGTTCA
>CADEEN010000153.1 GCA_902826345.1 uncultured Burkholderiales bacterium
TGCTCGAAGGCGTCGGCGGCGGTTTCACCTGGGGCGCGGCGCTGGTCGAGTTCTGATCGCATCGCATGTCATGACGACTTTCGCTTTTCTTTTCCCCGGCCAAGGCTCGCAGAGCGTCGGCATGCTCGATGCGTGGGGCGATCACCCTGCCGTGCGCGAGACGCTGACGGAAGCCTCTGCGGCGCTGGGTGAAGACGTGGCCAAGCTGATCCGCGAAGGCCCGGCCGAAGCGCTCGGCCTGACGACGAACACGCAGCCGGTGATGCTCACGGCGGGCATCGCCTGTTACCGCGCCTGGCGCGCCGAAGGCGGCGCCGAACCTGCCGCCGTGGCCGGCCACTCGCTCGGCGAGTACACGGCGCTCGTCGCGGCGGGCGCGCTGACGCTGGCCGACGCGCTGCCGCTGGTGCGCTTTCGCGCGCAGGCGATGCAGGAGGCGGTGCCGGTCGGTGCCGGCGCGATGGCGGCGATTCTCGGTCTCGATGCCGAGGTCGTTCGCGCAGGATGCGCCGAAGCCGCGGCCGGCGGCGATGTCGTCGAAGCAGCCAACTACAACGATCCGAAGCAGACGGTGATTTCGGGCAGCAAGGCGGGCGTGGACAAGGCCTGCGAATTGTTGAAGGCCAAGGGCGCGAAGCGGGCGCTGCTGCTCGCCGTGTCGGCGCCGTTCCATTCGAGCTTGATGAAACCGGCGGCAGAGCGCCTGCGCGACAAGCTCGCTGCAGTGACGATCGCCGCGCCGCGCTTTCCGGTGATCAACAACATCGACGTTGCCGTGCAGTCCGATGCGGCCGCGATCCGCGACGCCCTGTACCGGCAGTCCTTCGGCGCAGTGCGCTGGGTCGAGACGGTGATAGCGTTGCGCGCTCTCGACATCACGGCGCTGATCGAGTGCGGTCCCGGCAGGGTGCTCGCCGGCATGGTCAAGCGCATCGACGCGCAATCCGCGGCGGCCGCGATCTATGACCCGGCGACGTTGATCGAAGCCAAAGCGCTCGCCGCATGAAAGACCAGATCGCCCTCGTCACCGGCGCGACGCGAGGCATCGGCCGCGCGATCGCGCTCGCACTCGCCGCGCGCGGCGCCAAGGTGATCGGCACCGCCACCAGCGAAGTCGGCGCGGCAACGATTCGCGACGCGCTGTCGCCCACCGGTGGCGACGGCATCGTCCTCGACGTCACCGATGGCGCCGCAGTCGATGCCGCGGTGGATGCCATCGTCAAACGACATGGCAGCCTGCACATCCTCGTCAACAACGCCGGCATCACGCGCGACAACCTGTCGATGCGGATGAAAGACGACGAGTGGGACGCCGTGCACGACACGAACCTGAAGGCGGTGTTCCGCGCCAGCCGCGCCGTGATGCGCACGATGATGAAGCAGCGCTTCGGCCGCATCATCAACATCACGTCGGTGGTCGGCGCTGCCGGCAACCCGGGCCAGGCCAATTACGCGGCCGCCAAAGCCGGCGTGGCAGGCATGACGCGTGCCCTTGCCAGAGAGCTCGGCAGCCGCAACATCACCGTCAACTGCGTCGCACCGGGGTTCATTGCCACCGACATGACGCAAGGTTTGGCTGACGCACAGAAAGCAGCGCTGCTGCAACAGATTCCGCTCGGCCGTCTGGGTACGCCGGAAGAGATTGCCGCAACGGTGGCGTTTCTCGCGTCGGCCGAAGCCGGCTACATCACCGGCGCCGAGCTGCATGTCAACGGCGGCATGTTCATGAACTGAAAACCGGTCGGGCCCGGCCGGTGCGTGACGACAGAGGCTTGCCTCTTGCGCAACGTAGAATCCGGGCCGTTTTGCGTTTCCCTACTCCTGGAGGAGTCAATGAGCGATATCGAAGCCCGTGTGAAGAAAATCGTTGCCGAGCAACTCGGCGTGCCTGAGGCCGATGTGTCGAACGAAAAAGCGTTCGTCGCCGACCTCGGTGCCGATTCCCTCGACACGGTGGAATTGGTGATGGCCCTCGAAGACGAGTTCGGCATCGAGATCCCGGACGAAGAGGCCGAGAAGATCACCACGGTGCAGTTGGCGGTGGACTACGCGAAGAGCCACCAGAAGGCAGCTTGATCGCGACATGAGCACGAGCGCACGGCCGCTCCGAAGCGAGTGCTCCGTCCCGCCCGGCGGGACCGCGCGCAGCGCGAGGGTGCTCCATTGACCCGTCGTCGCGTCGTCGTCACGGGACTCGGGCTGATCAGCCCGGTCGGCAACAGCGTGGCCGAGGGCTGGGGCAACCTGGTCGCCGGCAAGACGGGCATTGCCAACGTGACGAAGTTCGACGCGTCGGCGCTGTCCTGCCGCTTCGCCGGCGAGGTCAAGGGCTTCAACGTCGAGGACTACTTCCCGGCGAAAGACGCGCGCCACATGGACACCTTCATCCACTACGGGATGGCGGCGTCGATCCAGGCGGTGCGTGATGCGGGGCTGGCCACAGGCGATGCGCTCACCGAAGACGAGGCCGAACGCATCGGCGTCATGGTCGGCTCGGGCATCGGCGGCTTGCCGATGATCGAGCAGACGCACGAGGAGTACCGCACCCGCGGGCCGCGGCGCATCTCGCCGTTCTTCGTGCCGGCATCGATCATCAACATGATCTCGGGGCATGTCTCGATCTTTTACGGCTTCAAGGGCCCGAACCTGGCGATCGTCACCGCCTGCACGACCGGCCTGCATTGCATCGGCGAAGCGGGGCGTTTGATCGAATACGGCGACGCCGACGTCATGGTGGCCGGCGGCGCCGAGAGCACGGTCTCGCCGCTGGGCATCGGCGGCTTCGCCGCGGCGCGCGCGCTGTCCACGCGCAACGACGATCCGGCCACGGCTTCGCGGCCGTGGGACAAGGACCGCGACGGCTTCGTGCTCGGCGAAGGTGCCGGTGCGGTGGTGCTCGAAGAGTACGAGCACGCGAAGAAGCGCGGCGCCAAGATTTACGCTGAGCTTGCAGGCTTCGGCATGGGCGCCGATGCCCACCACATGACGGCGCCGAACGTCGATGGCCCGAAGCGCTCGATGAGAGCCGCGCTGCGCAACGCCGGCATCAACGCCGACGCCGTGCAGTACCTCAATGCGCACGGCACCAGCACACCGCTCGGCGATCTGAATGAGACCAACGCCATCAAGCTGGCGTTCGGCGAGCATGCGAAGAAGATCGTCGTCAACTCCACCAAGTCGATGACCGGCCATCTGCTCGGCGGCGCTGGCGGCATCGAATCGGTGTTCACCGTCCTGGCGGTGCATCATCAGGTCAGCCCGCCGACGATCAACATCTTCAACCCGGACCCGGAGTGCGACCTGGACTACTGCGCCAACACCGCGCGCGAGATGAAGATCGAGGTCGCGGTGAAGAACAACTTCGGCTTCGGCGGCACGAACGGTACGTTGCTGTTCCGCCGCGCCTGAGAACCTTGCGTGCACGCCGCGCCGCCGGTGCGCGTGAGCCTCGGCCGCAGTCGCGGCTGGATTGCGTTTGTCGCGCTGTGCGCCGGCTTCGCCGTGGCCAACGCCACTGCTTGGCTGCTGTTGCAAGGGGGGGCCTCCATCGGCGCCGCGGCAGGGCCGGGCCTGATCGCTGCCGCACTCGCCGCTTGGTGTCTGAAAGGCCCCTCAGAGCGGTCGGATCTGACCTGGAGCGGCTCGCGGTGGCAGTGGCAGGGACTTGCCGGCGAGGTAACGGTGGCGCTCGACCTGGATGCCTGGATGCTGCTGCGCTTCGACCCGGATCAAGGCCGGCGCCGATGGATCGCCGCCTCGCGCGCCTCGGCCGTCGGGCCCTGGTCTGCGCTGCGCGCCACGCTGTACGCGCGCTGGCCCGCCGATCCCCTGACGCCGTGATCCTGCGATGAACGAGCAAGGTGATGCCGATGCGCTGCTGGTCGAGCGCGCCAAGCGCGGCGAGGTCAGTGCATTCGAGATGCTGGTCGTCAAGTACCAGCGCCGCATCGAGCGCTTGGTCGGGCGCATGGTGCGCGATAGCGACCTGGTGCAGGACATCGCTCAGGAAACATTCATTCGCGCCTATCGCGCGCTGCCACAGTTCCGCGGCGAGAGCGCTTTTTACACTTGGCTGTATCGCATTGCCGTCAACACGGCCAAGAAGGCGCTGGTCGAGAAGAAGCGCGATCCGCTCTTGTTCGAGGGCGCCATGGTTTCCACCGAAGAGGGCGAGGAACCTTCACGCGTGGAGAACGAACTAAGCGACGGCGAGACGCCGGAGACGGTGCTGGCCGGCCGGCAGGTGGCTGCCACGGTCAACGCGGCCATCGACGCCCTGAGTGAAGACCTGCGCCAGGCCATCGTTCTGCGGGAGATCGAAGGCCTGAGCTACGAAGAGATTGCCGACGTGATGAATTGCCCGATTGGAACCGTCCGCTCACGGATTTTTCGTGCCCGTGAAGCGATCGCAACAAAATTGCGCCCGCTGCTGGGCACCCGCGAGGGCGAGCGCTGGTAGCGCCGGCCTTTGGAGACTTTGTCCATGTCCGAACATCTTGACCCTTCGTCCGCTGCAACTGATGCCAAACGCGCCGCCCTGTCGGCGCTGATGGATGGCGACGGCAGCGCCACCGACGAAGCCTGCCGCGCCTGGCGTGGCGACGCCGCGGCGCGCGCTGACTGGCATGCCTACCACCTGATCGGCGACTTGATGCGCAGCGACGAGCATGGCGCCGACGCAGCGCGTGATGCCCGGTTCCTGGCTGCGGTGCGGGCGCGGTTGGCGAACGAGCCGGTGGTGCTGGCGCCGACGCCGGCCGCCGCATCGCCGGCCACCTCGACGCCGCTCACCCAGGCGCGCCGCGCCCGCCGCTGGATGCTGCCGACCGCAGTGGCTGCCGGCTTCGTGGCGGTGGCCGGAGCGATGATGGTGACGCGCGTCTCGACGCCCGATGATGCGGCCGGCGGTCTGACCGCGCGTTCTGCCGCCCCGGTGGGGGCGGTGCAGCCGGCCGCCGTCGGCCCTGCGGCCGTGGCGCCGCCGCAAGTCGGCGTGGAGACGGCGCCGATGATTCGCAACGCCGAACTCGACCGCTATCTCGAAGCGCACCGTCAGTACGCCAACGGCGCGATGCAGGTCGCGCCCGGCGGGGCCGTGCGCAACGCAGCGGCCACCGCGCCGGGGCGCTGAATGCGGCTGGCTGCCCCGCTGCCCTGGTTTCGCGCAGCAACGCTCATGTTCGGCATGGTGGCTGCCATGCTGGCTGCACCGTCGCCGGTACGGGGCGGCGGCAACGTGGTCGGCGGATGCGAAGCGCGGCAATGGCTGCTGCGCATGCACAACGCGGCGACGCAGCGCAACTACCAGGGCACGCTGGTCGTCAGCGCCGAGGGCGCGATGTCGAGTTCGCGCATTGCGCACTACTGCGAAGGCAAGGACTCGTTCGAGAGCGTGGAGATGCTCGACGGCCAGCCGCGGCGCGTGCTGCGCCACAACGAACACGTGCTGACGTTGTGGCCCGTCGCCAAGACCGCGCGTCTCGAACAGCGCGAGGCCATTCAGCCCTTTCCTTCGCTGCTCGCCGGCAGCGAGGAGCAATTGTTCGAGCGCTACGAGTTGGTGAGCGAAGGCCCGGGCCGCGTCGCCGGCTTCGATGCCTCGGTGTTCGTGCTGCGGCCGAAGGACGGCGCGCGCTTCGCGCAGCGTCTGTGGGCAGAGTCGGGTAGCGGCTTGCTGCTGCGCGCCGACGTGGTGGCGGCCGACGGGCGTGTGCTCGAAAGCAGCGCCTTCACCGATCTGTCGATCGGCGGCAAGACCAAGCCCCAACCGGCGAACACGGTGCAAGGGGCGTTGAAGCAGCTCGAAGGCTGGCGCGTGCTCAAGCAGGCCGCGAAGCCGACGTCGCTCGAGTCCGAAGGCTGGCAGCTGAAGGCGCCGGTGGCAGGCTTTCGTCAGAGCAGTTGCGTCAAGCGGCAACTCGAACCGGCGGCCGGCGACACACGCCAGACGGCCGGCGAGACGCTGCACGCGATCTTCACCGACGGCCTGACGCATGTTTCGCTGTTCATAGAGCCACTGCGCGCCGATCGCCACCGCAGCGGCGCGGCGGTGTCGGGGGCCACGCACACCTGGATGCAGGCGCACGGCGCGCACTGGATCACCGTGGTCGGCGACGTGCCGGCGTCCACGCTCAAGCAGTTTGCGGCAGCGCTCGAGAGCAGGCCACGCTGAACGTCTTGTCATCGCGCGGCGCGCCTGCTGCGCTAAAAACCTGTACAACCTTTTTTATTGGTTTCTTTCGCGAGGCCTGTTCGCCCATGATGAACTTCAATCCTGTCTTCTTCGCCTCCCGCGGTCGCCGACTGGCGGCCGCGGCGTCTTTGTCGATGGCCGCTGCGCTTTCGTTGCTGGTGCCCGCGCCGGCAGCGGCGCAAGCCGGACGCGAGCTGCCGGACTTCACCGAACTGGTCGATCGAGTCGGACCCACGGTGGTCAACATCCGCACCGCAGAGCGGCGCAGCAGCGAAGCCTCTTCTGGCGGCGGCGGCGAGATCGACGAGCAGATGCGCGAGTTCTTCCGCCGTTTCGGTATTCCGATTCCCGATCGCATGCCCAACATGCCGGGGCAGCCGCGGCGCGGCGGGCCGCAGCAGCCCGACGACAACGAAGCGCAGCCGCGCGGCGTCGGTTCAGGCTTCATCCTTTCGGCCGACGGCTACGTGATGACCAACGCGCATGTCGTCGACGGCGCCGACGAGGTCATCGTCACGCTGACCGACAAGCGCGAGTTGAAGGCCAAGATCATCGGCGCCGATCGGCGCACCGATGTCGCCATCGTCAAGATCGAAGCCGGCGGCCTGCCGGCGGTGAAGATCGGCGACGTGAATGCGCTCAAGGTCGGTGGCTGGGTGGTGGCCATCGGCGCGCCGTTCGGCCTCGACAACACCGTCACCGCCGGCATCGTCAGCGCCAAGCAGCGCGACACCGGCGATTACCTGCCGATGATCCAGACCGATGTGGCGATCAACCCCGGCAACTCGGGCGGGCCGCTGCTCAACATGAAGGGCGAGGTCATCGGCATCAACTCGCAGATCTACAGCCGCTCGGGCGGCTTCATGGGCATCAGCTTCGCCATTCCGATCGACGAAGCGATGCGCGTCGCCGATCAACTGCGCGCCACCGGGCGCGTCATCCGCGGTCGCATCGGCGTCTCGATCGCGCCGGTGACCAAGGAAGTCGCCGAAGCGATCGGCCTGGGCGCGCCGCGCGGCGCATTGGTCAACGGCGTCGAAGCCGGACTGCCGGCCGAGAAGGCAGGCGTCGAGCCGGGCGACATCATTCTCAAAGTCGACGGCAGAAGCGTCGAGAAGTCGGGCGATCTGCCGCGCTTGATCGGCAGCACCAAACCCGGGGCGAAGAGTCAGTTGCAGCTATTCCGTCGTGGTCAGACGAAAGAAGTCGGCGTGACCGTCGCCGAGTTCGAGCCTGACAAGCCGCGTCGCACGGCGCAAGCCAACACCGAGCCGCAGGCTGCGCCCGCCGCGAAGACCGCGATCGGCCTGGCGGTTGCAGACCTCACCGACGCGCAGAAGAAGGAGCTGAAGTTGCGCGGCGGCGTGCGCGTCGAGTCGGTCGAAGGCGCCGCCGCGCGTGCCGGCGTGCGCGAGGGCGATGTCATCGTCACGCTCGACAACGTGGAGGTCACCGACGCCAAGCAGTTCAACGCGCAGGTGGCCAAACTCGACAAGAGCAAGGCAGCAAGCGTGATGGTGCGCCGTGGCGACTGGACCAACTATCTGGTCATCCGGCCGGCCAGCACTCGTTGATAGCTCTCCCAGGTCTTTCCGCGCCATGAAAAGTCTTTGGTGCTGCTCCAACCTCAAAGGAGTGTGAGCGCATATTCACTTTAGAGGGTCGGCGGGGAGGATTGAGGCTGGCCGAGCCTATAATTGTTCGTCGCGTGGCCTTGTTTCATGTTGTTTTGGCGTGCAGTGAGGCCCACGCAAACTGTCCCCAGGCCATCCACACCGCTTTGTGGATAAGCTGTTGATGGTTTTCCTTGTTGGTACCCTGCAACGACAAAAAAACGAGCGTTGGCGCGGGTCCCGGCGAGGAGGCTGTGGCTAGAATGAAAGCCCAACAGCAGTTGCCATAACGTTTTGTTGGAAGGCGCGTCCACTCTTCGACGCGCCTTTTTTTCGTCCTCCGCGGATGCGTTTTTCACCTCAACAGAGAGCAAACGGCGCCGCTCATCCGCTCTGATGAGCCGTTCAGTGCAGTGCGATGGCTCTCGACATGCCGCACACAGAGCGCCGACTCTAGTGACCGATTTCGATTCGATGGACCACATCCGCAACTTCTCGATCATTGCCCACATCGACCACGGCAAGAGCACGCTGGCCGACCGGCTCATCCAGCGCTGTGGTGGCTTGAGTGACCGCGAGATGGAAGCGCAGGTGCTCGACTCGATGGACATCGAGCGCGAGCGTGGCATCACGATCAAGGCGCAGACCGCGGCGCTCGAATACAAGGCGAAGAACGGCCAGACCTACAACCTCAACCTGATCGACACGCCGGGGCACGTTGACTTTTCCTACGAGGTCAGCCGCTCGCTGTCGGCCTGCGAGGGTGCGCTGCTGGTGGTCGATGCGAGCCAGGGCGTCGAGGCGCAGACGGTGGCCAACTGCTACACCGCGCTCGACCTGCACGTGGAAGTGGTGCCGGTGCTGAACAAGATGGACCTGCCGCAGGCCGACCCGGAAAACGCGAAGGCCGAGATCGAGGACGTGATCGGCATCGACGCGACGAACGCGATCCCCTGCTCGGCCAAGACCGGCATGGGCATCGACGAGATTCTCGAAGCGGTGATCACCCGCATGCCGGCGCCGCGCGGCAACCCGGTCGGCCCGCCGCGGGCGATGATCATCGACAGCTGGTTCGACAACTACGTCGGCGTCGTCATGCTGGCGCGCGTGGTCGATGGCGTGCTGAAAAAGGGCGACCGCATCCGCATGATGGCCACCAATGCCGTCTATCCGCTGGAGCAGATCGGCGTCTTCACGCCCAAGTCGATGCCGCGCGAGGAGCTGCGCGCCGGCGAGGTGGGCTTTCTGATCGCCGGCATCAAGGAGCTGCAGGCGGCGAAGGTCGGTGACACGATCACGCTGGAGAAGAAGCTGCCGAACAACGCCGGCCCGGCCAGCGAGGCGCTGCCGGGCTTCAAGGAGATCCAGCCGCAGGTCTTCGCCGGCCTGTACCCGACGGAGGCCAGCGAGTACGAGTCGCTGCGCGACGCGCTGGAGAAGCTGAAGTTGAACGACAGCAGCCTGCGCTACGAGCCGGAAGTCAGCCAGGCGCTGGGCTTCGGCT
>CADEEN010000154.1 GCA_902826345.1 uncultured Burkholderiales bacterium
TGAAGCTTCGTCGTTTCTTGGTCTTCGCAGCGGCGCTCGTCACCGTGTTGGCCGGGGTCGGTGCCGCGCTCGCAACCGTGGCGTGGAACTCGCTCGCCGCACGCGGCGGCGAGTGGTCGATGCCGCTGCGCTTCACGCTCGCCGGCCGTGTGTTCGAGCAGCAGGCGAGCATGGCCGTGCTCTTGCGCGCGGCCACGCACCCGCTGGCCGCGCGAGTGATCGACGGCCGCAGAATCATCACGACACAAGGCCGCTGGCAGTTGGGCACGCGGGCGGACCGCAGCCTCGCCGCGCGCTGCGAACCGTGCCGCTTTGCGCTGCCCGCGCTCGGCCCTCAGCCGCTCGCCGTCGAGCGCGCCGAGCTGGTGCTGCACAGCGACGGCGCCGACCGCTACCGCGGCACGCTGCAACTCGGCAAGCAAGACACGATCACGCTCCAAGGCCGCGCTGAGTTCGACCGCCGCGGCCAACTCGCCATCGACGCCCGCTTGCCGCCGACGCCTCTTGCCCATGCAGTGCGCGTGCTCGGCAACGACCTGCCCGAGCGCGACACGGTGCAGGTCAAGGGCACGCTGGCGTTCACGCTGTCGGCGAACTCGCAGCACGGCCCGTGGCGCATCAAGCCAGTTGTCCAAGGCTTCGAGGTCGCCGGCCTGGGCAGCGAACGCTTCGCCGACATGCAGCGCCCCGCTGCCTGCCGCGTCGATGCACAGGCCAGCGTGCCGACGATCAACGGCTGGCTGCCGCGCGCCGTGATCGCCGCCGAGGACGCGCGCTTCTTCGAGCACCCGGGCTACGACCTGGCCGCGCTGACCGACGCGCTGCAGCACAACCAGACGCCCGGCGCTGCGATCGCCGGCGCGAGCACACTGACGCAGCAGGTGGCCAAGCTCATCGTCGCCGGCGACGAGCGCAGCGCGTCGCGCAAGCTGCGCGAGCTGCTGTACGCGGTCGAGATGGAGCGCACGCTCGGCAAGGCGCGCATCCTGCAGCTCTACCTCGCGCTGGCCCCTTGGGGCGACGGTGTCTGCGGCGCCGAGCGTGCGGTGCGCGTGCACCTCGGCCAGCGCGACGCCTCGGCCGTCGGCCCCGTGGCCGCGGCGTGGCTGGCCAGCTTGCTGCCGGCGCCCGATGCGCATCTGAAGTCCGAGCACGCGATTGCTGAAATCGATCACGCCCGCGTGTCACGCGTGATCGACGCCATGCGCCCGATGTCGCCCGAGCGGCGCGAGAAAGCGCAGCTGCAACTGCTGTTCTGGAATCCGCCCGCGCTGGCTCGCCTGCGCGAAGCCGCGCCGGCGCCGCCGGCCGAATCTCCCACCGAAGCCGCACAGGATGTTTCAGCCGCGCCGGCCGCGGTGGTCGCCGCGACACCGCCGGTTGCACCTTCTCCCTAGTTTTTGCCGGTGCCGCGAGAGTCCGCTTTGCAGTCCCGGCGATGAAGCCTACAGTCGCTTCCCGCCCGCATATTTCGACCAACGACGGAAGCGTTCCATGCTGTCATCGGCCACCTCACTCTTGCGCCTTGCTCTCGGCCTGCTCACCGTGCTGCTGGTGAGCGCGTGCGCCAGCGGCCCGTCGTCGTCGGCGCCTTCGGGCTCGGGGGTATTCGGCGCGCCGGCGCCCAACGCCACGCCGCGCGACCCCAACGCAGCAACGCCCGTTCCGGTGCCGAGTTCGCCGTCGGCCACACCGCTGGCCACCGAGCAGCGCTTCCTCGAAGACTGGTTCCGCGGCACGCCGGTGGTGATCGCTGCGCAACCGCCGATGACATTGCAGCTCGACGTGCCGCTGGCCAACTCCTTCGATGCCGGCAAGACCGAGATCAAGCCGGCGCTGAACGCCGTGCTCGACCGCGTCGCGCAAAGCCTGCTGCGGCAGAGCGCGGCACGTGTTCACGTCAATGCGCCGGCCGATGCCGGCGGCAACGGCGGTTTGGCGCAGTCGAGGGCTCAGCGCGTGAGAGAAGCGCTGGGCAGCAAAGGCATCGCCGCCACGCGCGTGGCCGTCACCGAAGCCGCGCCGCGCGTCGGCGGGCCGGTGCAGCTGAGGATGACGATTCCGGCCAACGGCGCCCAGCCGATCGCGCGCAGCAAGGGCGACGTCAACCCCACGAAGAAGGCCAGCCCCGTCAAGGCGGCCGGCTGGACCGAAAAGAAAGACTGAGCGCCGGTTCGTCCGCCCGGTCGGTCAGGCCGCTTCGAGTGCCGTGAACAGCGGGTCGCGCAAGCCGCGCGGCCGGTAAGCCGACACCTTGCGCGCAATCGCCGCGATGTGTTCGGGCGTGGTGCCGCAGCAGCCGCCGGCGATGTTCAGAAAGCCGCTCTTGGCAAACTCTTCGAGCAGCTGGCTCGTCATCTCCGGCGTTTCGTCGAAGCCGGTATCGCTCATCGGGTTCGGCAGGCCGGCATTCGGATAACACGAGACGAAGGTGTCGCCCGCCACCTTGGCCAGCTCTTCGATGTAGGGCCGCATCAGCGCCGCGCCGAGCGCGCAGTTCAAACCGATCGCGAGCGGACGCGCGTGACGTACCGAGTGCCAGAACGCCGGCACCGTCTGCCCTGAGAGGATGCGACCTGAGGCGTCGGTGACGGTGCCGGAGATGATCACCGGCAGGCGCTCGCCGGTTTCGGCCATCAGCTCGTCGAGGGCGAAAATCGCCGCCTTGGCGTTGAGCGTGTCGAAGATCGTCTCGACGAGGAAGAGATCGCAGCCGCCTTCGAGCAAGCCCTCGGCCTGCTCGCGGTACGACGCGCGCAACTGCTCGAAGCTGACGTTGCGCGCGCCGGGGTCGTTGACGTCCGGGCTGATACTCGCCGTGCGCGGCGTGGGGCCGAGCGCGCCGGCGACGAAGCGCGGCTTGTCCGGCGTGCTCGCGGCCAAAGCCGCCTCCTTGGCGATGCGCGCCGCGGCCACGTTCATCTCGCGCGCGACATGCGCCAGGCCATAGTCTTCCTGCGCCACCGAGGTCGCGCCGAAGGTGTTGGTTTCGATGATGTCGGCGCCAGCCGCGAGGTACTGGTCATGGATCTCGCGCAGCACATCGGGCCGCGTGAACTGCAGCAGTTCGTTGTTGCCCTTCAGATCCTTCTTGTGATCCTCGAAGCGCGCGCCGCGATAGTCGGCCTCACCGAGCTTGTAGCGCTGGATCATCGTGCCCATCGCGCCATCGATGATGACGATGCGTTGTTTCAGCAGCGCCGGCAGCGCGGCGCCGCGAGTGAAAGCAGCTTCGGACTTCATGCCAAGATTGTAGGCAGATGAAGCACTTGACCCCACTCGAAACCTGGGCCTACTTGCAGGCCCACCGCGACGCGCTGTTCGTCGACGTGCGCATGGAAATCGAGTACCTCTACGTCGGCCACCCGCCGGGCGTGGTGCACGTGCCATGGTACGAGTACCCGCACATGCAGGCCCATCCGCAGGCTTTTGCCGAGCTGGTGCGACGCGAGGCCGGCGGCGACAGCGCACGGCCCGTGGTGCTGCTCTGCCGCTCGGGCAAGCGCACCGTCGAGGCGGGCCACGCGCTCGAAGCGGCGGGTTTCGCCGAGGTGGTCAACGTGCTGTACGGCTTCGAGGGCGAACTCGACGAGCACTTCCAGCGCGGGCGATTGAACGGCTGGCGGCACGACGGCCTGCCGTGGGAGCAGCTCTAGAAATCGTCGATGCGCCGGCCCGCCGCATCGACCACGCTCGAAAACTTTTCGCGAAACACCAGGTCCTCGGGTGCCTTCAAGAATCGCTTGCCCTTCATGAACTCGGCCAGCCGATGCGTCGGCGCCGTGTGCAGGCCCTCGTCGAGGAACTCGTCGGTCAGGTAGCACTCGTCGGGCCGCGCGGCGAGGAACTCGGCGAAGCTGCCGTTGAACACCTTGGCGTGAACCTCCATCTTGTACGCCACCTGGCGACGGAACAGCTTGGGTAGGATCAGCGCGCCCTGGTCGCCGGCCGTGTCGATCAGCCCGCCCTGGCGATAGACCAGCCTGGGCTTCCACTTCGAGGTGTCGTCGCTGAGCATCGACCAGACGCGGCCTGCCTTGCGGCCCTTGGCAGCCGCGGCGATCAGCGTCTGGATTTCTTCGTCGGACATCGACGAATAGAACGCCGGCAAGGCCCAGCCCTGCTCGGTCAGCCAGCGGTTGATGTCCAGGCCGAGCCTCTTGCCGACGTGCAGGTTGCCGACGACGCGGCCGTAGGTGTCGACCAGTTCGTACGGGTGATCGACCCACGAATAGACCTCGCAGCGGATCACCCCCGCGCCGTAGGTGGACAGCTTCTGCGCCAGCGCCAGCGTCGCCGTCTCGCCACCATACTGGCGGCGCTCGGTCTTGTTCTCGGCGTTGTAGGCGACGCGTTTCGCGGCCGTGACTTCGCTGCGCGACTTGCGCAGGGCCGGCGCCTTGTAGTGCAGTTCGGGTGCGTCGATGCCTTGCAGGCGCACGGTGACGCGCGACTGGGCGTCGATCACCGGCTTTTTCGACACGCCGACGACGATGGCCTTGTCGAGCGCACGCGTCGGCTTGAACCTCTTGCCGTCGGCGGCGAACGCGAATGAGTCCGGCCCGACGCTGACCCTGACCTTCGACGTGTCGGCGTCCGACGAGCCGCCGGGCCAGAACTGCGTCAGGTCGATGAGGCCTCGGATGCGCAGCCGGCCGCTCATCGCAAGACCACTACTGCAGCGTTCGCGTCGCCGGCGGCAGCGCCGGCTCGCGACTGACGACGACGGCTTCCGGCGACGGCCCGGTGCGCCGATAGTCGCCCGCCACCCACAGCACGAGCCGCTCGGCATCCATCGGCCGCGCGAACAGGTAGCCCTGGAACTCGTCGCAACCGAGCGTGGCCAGGATCTCGCACTGGCGCTCGGTCTCGACGCCTTCGGCGACGACGCGCAAACCGAGCGCGTGCGCCAGGCGGATCACCGCATCGACCACCGCCATCGCGTCGCCCGACACGCCGAGGTCGGCGATGAAGCTGCGGTCGATCTTCAACTGCCGCGCCGGCAGCGTGCGCAGGTAGGCCAGGCTCGAGTGGCCGGTGCCGAAGTCGTCGATCGCCAGCGCAACGCCGGCGCGCGCGAGCTGCGCGAAGGCGCGCATCGTCGCCTGCGTGTCCTCCATCGCCACGCTCTCGGTGATCTCGAAGGTGAAGAGCGAGGCATCGACTTTGTGCGCCTCGAACGATTGGCGCACGCGCTGCACCAGATCGTCCTGCCGCAGTTGCTGCGCCGAGAGATTGACCGCCACGCGCAGGCGCAGGCCCTGCTCGTCCCAGGCGCGCACTTGTCGGCAGGCCTCGTCGATGACCCACTGGCCGATCGCGCCGATGAGGCCGAAGCGCTCGGCCACGGCGATCAGCTCGGTCGGGCCGACGGCGCCGCGCGTCGGGTGCTGCCAGCGCACCAGCGCTTCGACGCCGGTGCACTCGCGGCTGCGCGCATCGACTTTCGGCTGGTAATACAGCGAGAGTTCGCCGCGCTCGACGGCCATGCGCAAGTCGGTCTGCAACTCCAACTGGTCGCTGCCGTCGAGGCCCATGCGCGGGTCGAAGAAGGCGTAGGTCGATCCGCCGGTGCGCTTGACGGCGAACATCGCGGCGTCGGCGTTGGCGATCAGGCGGCTCGTCGGCCCGTGCTCGGGGAAGACGGCGATGCCGATCGAACACGACAGCCGCACGTCGCTGCCGCCGCCGGCCGATGTCGGCAGGTGGTACGGCGCCATCAGCGCATGCAGCGTCTGCTGCGCCAGCGCGGCCGTGGCCTCCTGCGATCCGGGCTCGGCGTAGAGCAGCAGGAACTCGTCGCCGCCGATGCGCGCCACGCTGTCCTGCTCGCGCGTCTGTTCAGCCAGGCGGCGGCCGACCTCGCGCAGCACCTCGTCGCCGGCGGCGTGGCCGAAGGATTCGTTGACCGCCTTGAAGCCGTCGAGGTCGATGAACAACACCGCCATCGCCGCGCTCTGGCGGCCGACGCGGGCCAGCGTGGCGTCGAGTTGCTCCTCGAAGTGAAGGCGGTTCGGCAGGCCCGACAGGCCGTCGCGGAAGGCCAGTTCGCGCAACCGCTGGTTGGCCGATTGCAGCGAGCCCGCCAGCGCCTGCGCGCGCCGCCCGGTACGCGAATCGACCAGCGCGCAGACCAGGCCCATGGCGACGATGAACGATGCGAAGCCGATCAGCAGGGTGGCCAGCCCCGCATCGACCACGTCGGGCGTCATCGCCGCAGCCACGGCGGGCGCAGCCGCCAACGGCACCGGCGCGGCATGCAGGCCGAGCATCTGCCCGGCCACCAGGGCGAGCGAGAACACGGCCATGCCGGCCAGCCGCGGCCCGATGGTCAACCGCGTGGTGCGCCGGCCCGGGCGGTTCAAGGTTTGCAGCGCGCCGCCGACACCGAGGGCAGCGAGTGCCAGCGCCGCCAGCAGCGGCATGCCGGCGAGCAGGCTCCAGCTCGGCGCTTCGGCCAACGACGCGCCCATCAGCAGATGGGTGGCCGCCACGGTGGCCATCAAGGCGGCGACGGCGATCGGGTTGATGACACGCGGCGACAGCGCCCAGCGCCCGGCCACCACCGCCAGCGAAGCGCCTGCCACGGCCACGCACCAGCACGCCAGCAACGGCCCCCAATGCAGCCACGTTGCGGCCTGCGGCCAAGCGGCTCTCCACGAGACGAGTTGCAGCAGCCACAACCCGGTGCCGACAGCCATTGCGCCGCCGGCGCCCCAGCACAGCGCCACCACCCAATCCTGCGAGCGCACCTTGCGCAAGGTGTGCAACAGCAGCGCCGCCACCGCACCGCAGAGAACGAACAACCCCGGCACGGCCCACCCGCCAAGCGCAGCAGTGCCCAACAGGGGCGGAGTCACCGAAGACATGAAGAGCGTGAGTGTGGGCGCTGACCAGCCGGTTTGCGGCAGGCGCGGATTGTTGCAGAGGAACGCCGCGCCGCGGCGGGTTTTCGCGCCCGCCGGCCAGACGACCTGGGGATCAGCCGCGCAACGAGAAGCCGATGCCGCGGCGCTCGCGCACGCCCGGCTTGACGCGGTGCTCGCTCTCGAGCTGCGCCAGGAACTCGTCGGCCTCGAAGCCGACGCCGAGCACGTCGACCTGGCGCTTGACCGCGGCGAAGTCGCCGGGGGCGAGCTGGTCGAGCGCGGCCAGGCGCCGGCGTTGTTCGGCGGTGAGTTGCTCGGCCTGCCCGTTCAGCGCCTCACCGACGAACATCGACTCGCGCTGCGGGCGCGAGAGCGGCTGGAACTTCAGCTTGAACGTGAAGCGGCGCAGCGCCGCTTCGTCGAGTTCATCGAAGAGATTGGTCGTGCAGATGAACAGGCCGCCGAAGCGCTCCATGCCTTGCAGCATCTCGTTGACTTCTGTGACTTCGTAGGACCGTTCGGCGCGCTGGCGGCTGCGCAGGAAGCTGTCGGCCTCGTCGAGCAGCAGCACGGCGTTTTCGCTCTGCGCTTCTTCGAACATCTTGGCCATGTTCTGCTCGGTCTCGCCGACGAACTTGCTCACCAGGTCGCTGGCTTGGCGGATCAGCAGCGGCCGCTGCAGCTCGCTCGCGATGTGCTCGGCCAGCGCCGTCTTGCCGGTGCCTGGCGCGCCGTGAAAGCACAGCGTGCCGTGGCCGCGGCGGCGCAGCGCTTCGATGATCTTCGGCATCTCGAAACGCGACTCGACGTTGAGCAGCGACAGGTCGTACGTCGTGACAACGCGCCGCGCGCCCTGTTGCTTGCGCGCGGTGCCGAGCGCCCTGTCGGCGTTGCCGAGCTGGCGCTCGATCATCGCTTCAGCGCCGCTTGCATCGCTGGCCGCGAGCTTCGCAAAGCGCACCGCCGTGCGAATCTGCGCCGGCGTCAATCCGCGCCGCTCGGACAAGCGCTGCACGAAAGCATCGCTCACGTCGATGCCCGCCAGCGAGCGCGCCACCAGCGCCTCGCGCGCGCCGGGCGGCGGCGACTTGAGTTCGAGGTGGTACTGGAAGCGCCGCCGAAACGCCGGGTCGATCTGCTCGATGCGGTTCGTCACCCAGACCACCGGCACCGGATTGGTCTCGAGGATCTGATTGACCCAGGCCTTGCCGCTGACGCTCGACGACGGCGCGGCGTCGCTCGCATCCATGCGCGCCAGCAGTTGCGCGGCGTCGGCCGACACCGGTGGGAACACGTCCTCGACTTCGTCGAACAGCAGCGCGACGTTCGGGCTCGCCTTCAGGAACACCTGGCTGATCTGCAGCGAGCGATAGCGGTCGCGGCCGCCCAGCGAATTGCCGTCGCGGTCAGCGTACTCCACCTCGAACAACTCCAGCCCCGCAGCCTGCGCGCAGACACGCGCCAGTTCGGTCTTGCCGGTGCCCGGCGGGCCGTAGAGCAGCACGTTGACGCCGGCGGTCTTGCGCGCCACGGCGTTGGCCAGCAGCGTCGTCAGCACGCGCACGTCATCGGCGACAAACGCAAAGTCGTTCGCCGTGAGTTCGCTCTTCGCCGCCGGCCGCGTGAACACCGCCATCAACTCGGCCGGCGCCTTGTACTCGCGCATCAGCACAGGAGGCAGTTGCTCGCTGACCTTCATCAGGTCGGCCAGGTCGGTGATGTTGTGCTCCGAGATCAGGTTCTCGACCATGCCGGTGCGCTCCAGACGCGAGCCGGCGCGCAGCGCTTCGGCAACCTCCTGCTCCTTGACGCCGGCGACGTTGGCAATCGCCGCATAGGCTTCCTGCGCGCTGCCGACTTTGAACTCGACGAGCAGGCCACGCAGTTCGCGCTGGTAGCGCGCGAGCGTGCCGTAGAGCAGCAGCGCACGTTCGGCCGAATTCAGTTGCAGCAGCCCGCCGAGCGCCTCGATGTTCTTTTGCACCAGCGTCGACTCTTTCTTCAGCGAACGCTCCAACCACTCCGACGTGGCGCCGAGCACGGTCAGCAGATCCTTCGGCGCGTCCTTGACGTACTCGTCGATGTAGAAGAACAGCGTGCCTTCTTCGTACGGCCCGCGCCAGGCGCCGTGGCGCTGCACAAAGGCTTCGTCGGAAAGGGCATCATGGCCCGCCCACTGCGGATTGTCTTTGCAGCGGCGGTTCAAGAACTCGCGCACGCGTTTCAACACCGGCGTCGGCCAGACCAAATGGCGAGCGGTGAGCGCGAGCAGGTTCGACCAGTCGCGGCGCAGGTTGAAGCGGCCGGCGTTCTTCAGCGTCAGCGCGAGCACGAACTGCGTGCACATGCG
>CADEEN010000155.1 GCA_902826345.1 uncultured Burkholderiales bacterium
CTGCGCCGACGGCGTGATGATGCCCTGGCCGATGTTGGGCAAGGCGGTGCTGCCCAAGCCGCCGAAGCGACGTGTCTCGAAATAGCGGAACTCGCCCGGCTGCACGCCGACGTTGGCGCGCACCGCGCGCTTGCGGCAGCGCTCCGATGCATCGGTGGCGCTGCCGCCCGGTGGTCCGGCGTAAATCTCGTCGGTGAACGGCCCCGTCTTGTTCACGCAAGCAGCGTTCAACTCGTCGCCGAAGGTGATCGACAGCCCGTCGGCCTCGATGCGCACGCCGGCGCTCTTGCCTGCTTCGTCGGCCATCAGGCTGCGCGCCGGAAACGAGGTTGCAAACGTTGTCGCCAGTTGCACACCGTCGTTGACGCCGTTGGCATCGCTGTCGGCCCGTGTCGGGTTCGTGCCCAGGCCCGCTTCCGCACCGTCCGCCAGGCCGTCGCCGTCGGTGTCGCCGTTGCCGGGCTCGGTGCCGGACGTCTTCTCTTCGTCGTACGTCAGGCCGTCGTTGTCGTTGTCGTCGGTGTTCGCGCCCTCGGCCAGCACGAGCAGCGTGAATGACGTTTCCGCCGAACGGCCGTTGGCCGGGTTGGTGATGCTGGCGGTCAGCGTGTGTTCGCCGACTGTCAACGCCGTGGCCGTGGTGTTGAGCGGCAGCGTGTTGCCGCTGCCACGCGCGGCGCCGGCCTCGTCCCGCCAGGCGACGGTGCCGGTGCTCGGGTTGCCGCCGACGGCAACGGTGAATGCAGCGGGCAGCGGCGCGGTATCGCCCTTGCGCACGACCGCGCGCGTGCTGCCCTGCGCCGACAGCGTCGGCGGCGTCTGATCGATCGGCGGCGCGTCGCCGCCGCCGCCCCCGCCCCCGCCGCAAGCGACGACGACAGCGGTGCACAGGGTTGCGGCGAGCAGCCGTAGGAAAGCAGCTTTCATGGCGGAAGAGTTTATGGGCTCGCGTCCGGGCCAAAGGTCACGATCCGTGTCGCCGTGGGCGCGCCGCGACAACATCGCACACTTGCGTCGATTAATATTCACGGACGCGGGTGTAGTTCAATGGCAGAACGGCAGCTTCCCAAGCTTCATACGAGGGTTCGATTCCCTTCACCCGCTCCAACCCCCGATCGGCCTTGATGAGCGCATCCGCTCGCGAAAAACCCACCGCCACGATGCTCGCCGTCGGCATCGACGTGCCGGGAGCCACGTGTTGCGCCACGCTCGACGAGGCGGCGGCGCATCTGCGCGAAGTCGCGTTCGAGTCGATGCTGGCCGCGGTGCCGGCGGCAGAGCTGGTGGTCTGGCCGGCGCTGTCGCATGCCGTGCTCGACACCGCCGTCGTCGCTGTGTTGCCGGGGCCGGTGGACGCGGCGACGCAGCAGCGGTTGCTCGAACACGGCGTGCAGGACATCGTCGTGCCCGCCGACGCGCCTGCCGACGCGCTGCGCCGCCGCCTCGAGATCGCGCTGCAACGCAAGTCGCTCGATCGCATCGCCCGCCGGGCCTTCGCCACCGATCTGGCCACCGGCCTGCCGAACCACACGCAACTGCTCGAGCACATGACGCACCTGACGGCGCTGCGCGAGCGCGAGCCGGCGCCGATGGCGGTGATCGCGTTGCGCATCGAGGGCCTGGCTGCCGTGCGCGATGAACTCGGCCTCGAATCGTCGAACGTGTTGCGACGCAAGGTGGCGGTGCGGCTGCGCGCGTCGCTGCGCGCCAGCGATGTCGTGGCCTCGATCGGCAACGACTCCTTCGTCGTGCTTCTGGCCTGGATCGACGCGCCGGCCGACGGCCAACGCGTGGCCAAAAAGCTCGTCGAGGCGCTGCACCAGCCGTTCTCCGTGGCCGGCAGCGACCTCACGGTGACGGTACACGCTGGCCTAGCGCTGTACCCGGAGCATGGCAAGACGGCCGATCTGCTGCTGCGGCGCTCGGTGGGGCAGGCGGCGAGTCTGGCGTCGATGGGCAGTGAAGGTATCGGCGCCGTCGTCGAACGCGGCCGCGACGCCGCGGCGAACGACAGCCCCTGATCGCGAACCCGAGAGGCCCGCTGCGATAATTCGCAGCATGAAAGCCTCCGAAATCCGCTCCACGTTCTTGTCGTTCTTCGAGAGCAAGGGCCACACCGTCGTCGCCTCGTCGCCCGTCGTGCCCGGCGACGACCCGACGCTGCTGTTCACCAACGCCGGGATGAACCAGTTCAAGGACGTGTTCCTCGGCTTCGACAAGCGGCCGTACAACCGGGCGACGACCTCGCAGAAGTGCATCCGCGCCGGCGGCAAGCACAACGACCTCGAGAACGTGGGCTACACCGCGCGGCACCACACCTTCTTCGAGATGCTGGGCAACTTCAGCTTCGGCGATTACTTCAAGCACGACGCCATCCAGTTCGCCTGGCAACTGCTCACCGAAGAGTTCAAGTTGCCCAAGGACAAGCTCTGGGTCACCGTCTACGCCGAGGACGACGAGGCCTACGAGATCTGGAACAAGCAAGTGGGCGTGCCGGCCGAGCGCATCGTGCGCATCGGCGACAACAAGGGCGCGCGCTACGCCTCGGACAACTTCTGGATGATGGGAGACACCGGCCCCTGCGGCCCGTGCACCGAGATCTTCTACGACCATGGCGAGGGCATCCCCGGTGGCCCGCCGGGCAGCCCGGACGAGGACGGCGACCGCTACATCGAGATCTGGAACAACGTCTTCATGCAGTTCAACCGCACCGAAGACGGTGTGATGCACAAGCTGCCGAAGCCGAGTGTCGATACCGGCCTGGGGCTGGAGCGGTTGAGCACGGTGCTGCAGGGCGTGCACACGGTGTTCCAGATCGATCTGTTCATGCGGCTGCTCGACGCGGCGAAGAAGGCGGTCGATGTGGCTGGCGGCGGCGACTGTGATCGCGAGTCGCCGTCGCTGAAGGTGATCGCCGACCACATCCGCTCCTGCGCGTTCACCGTCGCCGACGGCGTGATCCCCGGCAACGAAGGCCGTGGCTATGTGCTGCGGCGCATCGCGCGGCGCGGCATCCGGCATGGCTACAAGCTTGGCGCGAGGAAGCCTTTCTTCCACACGCTCGTCACCACGCTGGTCAACGAGATGGGTGACGCTTATCCCGACCTGCGACGCCAGGCGCAGCGCGTCACCGAAGTGCTGAAGCAGGAGGAAGAGCGCTTCTTCCAGACGATCGCCAACGGCATGGAAATCCTCGAAGGCGCGCTGTCGGGTGGTGCCAAGCAAATCGATGGCGAACTCGCGTTCAAGCTGCACGACACCTTCGGCTTCCCGCTCGACCTCACGGCCGACGTCTGTCGTGAGCGCGGCGTCAGCGTCGATGAAGCGGGTTTCAACGCCGCGATGCAGCGCCAGCGCGAGCAGGCGCGCGCGGCGGGCAAGTTCAAGGTGGCACAAGGGCTGGCGTACAGCGGTGCCGACACGACGTTCGACGGCTACGAGCATCTGACGGTCGAGGGCGCGAAGGTGACGGCGCTGTACGTCGATGGCGGATCGGTGCGGCATGCAAGAGCGGGCGACGACGTGGTGATCGTGCTCGACAAGACGCCGTTCTATGCCGAAAGCGGCGGTCAGGTTGGCGACGCGGGCGAGCTGCGCAACCCGACGACGCTCGTCAAGATCGAAGACACGACGAAGATTCAGGCGGCGGTGTTCGGCCACCAGGGGCGCATCGTCGAAGGAGAGGTCAAGGTCGGCGATGCCTTCACGGCACGCGTCAACGCCGAGCTGCGTGCGAAAACCGTGCGCAATCACTCCTCGACGCACCTGATGCACAAGGCCCTACGCGAGGTCCTGGGCGCCCATGTGCAGCAGAAGGGCTCGCTCGTCAACGCAGAGCGCACGCGCTTCGACTTCAGCCACAACGCGCCGCTGACAGATGCGCAGATCGCGCAGATCGAAGCGATCGTCAACGCCGAGGTGCTCGCCAACGCGGCCACGGAGGCGCGCGTGATGCCGATCGACGAGGCGCAGAAGTCCGGCGCGGTGATGCTGTTCGGCGAGAAGTACGGCGACACGGTACGCGTGCTCGACATCGGCTCCAGCCGCGAGCTGTGCGGCGGCACGCATGTGCAGCGCACGGGCGACATCGGCCTGTTCAAGGTGGTGGCCGAAGGCGGCATCGCCGCCGGTGTGCGCCGCATCGAAGCGGTGACGGGCGACAACGCGCTGGCGTATCTGCAACAGCTCGAAGCCACCGTCGGCGGTGTCGCCGCGTCGCTGAAGGTGACGCCCGCCGAAATCGGCGCGCGTGTGTCGAGCGTGCTCGACCAGGTGCGTGCGCTCGAAAAAGAGATTGCGCAGTTGAAGGGCAAGCTGGCGTCGTCGCAGGGCGATGAGTTGCTTGCGCAAGCCGTCGACGTGAAGGGCATCAAGGTGCTCGCCGCCACGCTCGACGGCGCCGACGCGAAGACGCTGCGCGAGACGATGGACAAGCTGAAGGACAAGCTGAAGAGTGCCGCCATCGTGTTGGCCGCCGTCGATGGCGGCAAGGTGCAGATCGCAGCCGGCGTCACGGCCGATCACACCGCCAAGGTCAAGGCCGGCGAGCTCGTCAACTTCGTCGCGCAACAGGTCGGCGGCAAGGGCGGCGGCAAGGCCGACATGGCGATGGCTGGTGGCACTGATGCGGCAGGGTTGCCGAAGGCGTTGGCATCGGTCGCAGCGTGGGTCGGTGAACGCGCCTAGACAAGCCATCACCATCCGCCGCCCGCGTCCGGACGACGCAGCGGCGATGGTGTCGATCATGGGCGACCTCGACGTCTTGCCCGGCCTGCTCCAACTGCCGTACGCGACTGAGGCGGCCTGGAAGAAGCGCATCGAGGAGATGCCTGTGGGCCCGACGACGGCCGAGCTCTTCATCGTCGCCGAACGCGGCGGCGATGTGGTGGGCAATGCAGGTGTTCATCCATTGCAGCATGTGCGGCGCCGTCATGCCGCCGGTATCGGCATGGCGGTGGCAAAACACGCGCAGGGGCAGGGCGTCGGCACGGCGCTGATGGCGGCGATCATCGATTGGGCCGACAACTGGGCGCAACTGCTGCGCCTCGAACTGACTGTTTACCCCGACAACGATGCCGCACTGGCGCTGTACCGCAAGTGCGGCTTCGTGCATGAAGGCACTCACCGCGCCTTTGCGCTGCGCAATGGCGTGTACATTGATGCGCACTGCATGGCTCGCCTGCACCCGAACCCGCCGCCACTGCCTCAAGCGTAGTCGAGCGCGCGCGCCTTGCCCCAGAACACCCGGTACGCATACAGCGTGTACAGCCCGATCGCCGGCACCGTGATCGCGCAGCCGACGAGGATCACCGCCAGCGATTCGGTGGCGCTTGCCGACTGCCAGATCGTCAGCCGGTCGATGACGACATACGGGTAGAGGCTGTACGCCAGGCCGATGCCGCCGAGCGTGAAGACGGTGACGGTGAGCGCGAACGGCAGCCAGCACAGGCTGCCCAGCACCTGGCGCGAGCGCAGCACGGCCAGCGTGCCGAAGAGGCAGATCGCGCTCATCAGCGGAATCGCCGACAGCGCGATCAGTTGCGGGAAGGCGAACCAGCGCTCGAACACCGTGCGGCTGACCCAGGGCGTGGCCAGCGAGATCAACAGCAGGCCGAGCGCGACGGGGCCCCAGGCCTGCTGCCCCCACGCCTGCGCGCGCCGTTGCAGATCGCCCTCGGTCTTCATCAGCAGCCAGCAGGCGCCGAGCAGCGTGTAGGCCGCGGGCAGGCACAACGCGATGGCCGCGGCGAAGAGCGCGAACGTCCAGCCTTCGGCGAAGCCGGTGATGTAGCGCCCGAGCATCCAGCCCTGCGCCAGCGAGGCGATCATCGAGCCGGCGAAGAACGAGCGGTTCCACAACTTTCGGTGCTCGTCGCGTGCCTTGACGCGGAAGTCGAAGGCCACGCCGCGCAGGATCAGGCCGACCAGCATGAAGGCGATCGGCAGGTAGAGCGCGGTCATGACGACGCCGTGCGCCTTCGGGAAGGCGATCAGCAGGATGCCGATGCCGAGCACGAGCCAGGTTTCGTTGGCGTCCCAGAACGGGCCGATCGACGCCACCATCAGGTCCTTCTCGGCATCCGGCGCGCGCGGCAGCAGCATGCCCACGCCGAGGTCGAAGCCGTCGAGCACGACGTAGGCGAACATCGACAGGCCCATCAGGCCGAGGAAGATCACCGGCAGCGCCTGCGGCCAATCGATGTTCATGTGGTCGCCTGCGCCGCGCCTTCGGCCACGGCCTTCGACGAATGCATCGGCGGCTCTTGCGCCGTCTTCACCGGATGCTCGGCCATGTACTTCAGCACCGCGATGTAGGCCGCGGTCAGCGCCAGGTAAAGGGTGACGTACAACGCCAGCGTGAAGGCAACGAGCGGGGCCGGCGTGGACGAGACCACGTCGGCGGTCTTGAGCAGGCCGTAGACGATGAACGGCTGGCGCCCGATCTCGGTGACGTACCAGCCGGCCACGGTGGCGAGCCAGCCCGAGAACGTCATGCCGACGACGAGCCACAGCAGCGGCCGCGGCAGCGCGTCGGCGCGCCAGCCGCGGCGCTTGTACAGCCACAGGCCGAGCCAGCTCGTGGCGAGCATCAGCATGCCGGTGCCGACCATGATGCGAAAGCCGAAGAACAGCGGCGCGACAGGCGGGTGCGCGCCCTTGAAGTCGTCCAGGCCTTGCAGCTCGCCGTCGGGGTCGTGGCGCAGGATCCAGCTCGCCCCTTTGGGGATGCCGATGGCGTAGCGGTTCTCGCGTGCTTCCTCATCAGGCAAAGCGAAGAGCAGCAGCGGCGCGCCTTTCTGCGTCTGCCAGATGCCCTCCATCGCGGCGATCTTCTGCGGCTGGTGCTCGAGCGTGTTCAAGCCGTGCAGGTCGCCGACGACGATCTGCAGTGGGATCAGCAGCGCGCCGAGCGTGAGGCCGGTGCGCAGCATCTTCGGCGTGGCGATGTTGGCGAAGCCGCGCAGCTGCTGCCACGCGGCGACGCCCGCGACGAGGAAGGCGACTGTCAGTCCCGAGGCCAGCAGCATGTGCGTGAAGCGGTAGGGGAACGACGGGTTGAAGATGATCGCCAGCCACGATTCGACGAAGAACTCGCCGCCCTCGATGCGGTAGCCGGTGGGCGTCTGCATCCACGAGTTCAGCACCAGGATCCAGAAGGCGCTGAGCGTGGTGCCGAAGGCGACGAGGAAGGTGGCCAGCAGATGGATCTTCTCGCCGACGCGGCCGTGGCCGAACAGCATGATGCCGAGAAAGCCCGCTTCGAGAAAGAACGCGGTCAGCACCTCGTAGCCGAGCAGCGGCCCGGCGATGTTGCCCACGCGCTCCATGAAGCCCGGCCAGTTGGTGCCGAACTGGAAGCTCATCGTGATGCCGCTGACGACACCGAGCGCGAAGGTCAGCGCGAAGACCTTGGTCCAGAAGCGGTAGGCCATGAGCCAGGCTTCGTCGCGCGTTTTCAGCCAGCGCAGGCGGAAGAACAGCAGCACCCAGCCGAGCGCAATGGTGATCGTCGGGAACAGGATGTGGAAGGTGATGTTCGCGGCGAACTGCATGCGCGCGAGAATCAGGGCGTCCATTGAAATGAGTCCTCCGTCGGGTACATTGCGCGCCACCATGACAGCCCTGCAACTCGACGGCCGCCACATCGTGCTCGGATTGTCCGGCGGCATCGCCTGCTACAAGGCGGCGGAGCTGACGCGATTGTTGATCAAGGCAGGGGCCAGCGTTCAAGTTGTGATGACCGAAGCGGCCGAAAAGTTCATCGGCGCGGTGACGATGCAAGCTTTGTCGAACCGCGCAGTGGTCACGAGCCAGTGGGACGCGCGGCCCGACAACAACATGGCGCACATCAACCTGACGCGCGAGGCCGATGCGGTGGTCGTCGCACCGGCGAGCGCGGATTTCCTCGCCAAGTTGGCGCAGGGGCGTGCCGACGAGTTGTTGTCGCTGCTCTGCCTGGCGCGGCGCATCGACGAGTGCCCGCTGTTGATTGCGCCGGCGATGAACCGCGAGATGTGGGCCCATCCCGCGACGCAACGCAACGTGGCGCAGGTGGCAGCCGACGGCGCGGTGGTGCTTGGCCCGGCTGCGGGCGACCAGGCCTGCGGCGAGATCGGCGACGGCCGCATGCTCGAAGCCGCCGAATTGTGCGATGCGCTGATCGCGTTCTTCCAGCCGAAGTTGCTCGCCGGGCGCACGGTGCTCGTCAGCGCCGGGCCGACGTACGAAGCGATCGATCCGGTGCGCGGCATCACCAACCTGTCCTCCGGCAAGATGGGTTTCGCCGTGGCGCGTGCGGCCGCCGAAGCCGGCGCGGTCGTCACGCTGGTGGCCGGGCCGGTGGCGCTGCCGACGCCGGCGCGGGTGACGCGCATCGACGTGACGAGCGCGCGCCAGATGCACGACGCGGTGCTGGCGGCCGCCGCCGCGCACGACGTGTTCGTCGCCACTGCGGCGGTGGCTGACTGGCGGCCGATCGATGCCGCCGCGCAGAAGATCAAGAAGGTGGCCGGGCAGGGTGTGCCTGCGTTCTCGCTCGTCGAGAACCCGGACATCCTGGCCGCCGTCGCGGCGCTGTCGACGGGCCCGTACTGTGTCGGTTTCGCCGCCGAGAGCCACGATGTCGAAGCGCATGCGCGCGCCAAGCTCGAACGCAAGAAGGTGCCGCTGATCGTCGGCAACCTCGGGCCGGCCACCTTCGGCCAGGACGACAACGCGCTGCTGCTGGTCGATGCCAAGGGCACGCGCGCGCTGCCGCATGCCGACAAGCTGACGCTGGCGCGGCAGTTGGTGGCCGAGATCGCGGCGCGCATCAAGTCATGAGCACGATTGACGTCAGAGTGCTCGACGCGCGCATGGCCGAGCACCTGCCGGCGTACGCCACGCCGGGCAGCGCCGGGCTCGATCTGCGCGCCTGCCTCGATGCGCCGCTGGTGCTCGCGGCAGGGCAATCGCAGCTGATTCCCACGGGCCTCGCGATCCACATCGGCGACCCCGGCCTGTGCGCGATGCTGCTGCCGCGTTCGGGCCTCGGCCACAAGCACGGCATCGTGCTCGGCAACCTCGTCGGCCTGATCGACAGCGACTACCAGGGGCCGTTGATGGTGAGCTGCTGGAACCGCGGCAACGCGGCGTTCACGATCGAGCCGATGGAGCGCATCGCGCAGATGGTCATCGTGCCGGTGGTGCAGGCGAGCTTCAACGTGGTGGATGACTTC
>CADEEN010000156.1 GCA_902826345.1 uncultured Burkholderiales bacterium
TGGTTCGAGCGCTGGTGCAACGACGAATTCCGCCACGGCGAATCGTTCGCGCTGATGATGCGCGCGCAGCCGCATCTGCTCTCGGGCGCGAACCTGCTGTGGGTGCGCTTCTTCCTGCTCGCCGTCTACGCCACGATGTTCGTGCGCGACCACACGCGGCCGATGCTGCACGTGGCGATGGGGATCGACCCGGACGAGTACGACTACAAGGTCTTCGACATCACGACGGAGATC
The DNA here is from genome assembly GCA_902826345.1 of uncultured Burkholderiales bacterium. GTDB lineage: Bacteria > Pseudomonadota > Gammaproteobacteria > Burkholderiales > Burkholderiaceae_C > CADEEN01. The sequence goes on from CADEEN010000156.1 coordinate 235, forward strand.
AGCAAGCAGGTCTTCCCGACTTCTCTGGACACGAACAACGAGAAGTTCCGCGCCGGCCTGCGCCGTTTGCTCGAAGCCAGCGATGGCATCACGCGGGCGAAGGCGCAGGGCGGCGTCGTCGGCCTCGTCAAGCGCGCCGGCTGGGCGCTGGTCGGCGTGACGACGTTTGCGAAGCTGTATTTGCATCCGGTGCATCGGCACGACCTGCCGGTGCAGATGCGCGTAGCACCCGCTTGGTAGCGACCCCAAGGCATTGATGGACTACGTCCTGCCCCCGCTCTTCGCCATCGCCATCTGGTGGCTCGGCACCGGCGTCGTCATGTTGCTCGACGGCATGCCGCGCAGCACGCACCGCTGGAGCCTCACCATCTCGACGGCCATCGCCGTCGGCGCGCTGGTCTGCATCGCCAAGAGCGCCAACAACACCGGCACCGCCGGCGCTTATGCCGCCTTCACCTGCGCCGTGCTCGTCTGGGGCTGGCACGAACTGGCCTTTCTCACCGGCTGGCTGACGGGGCCACGCAAGGACGCGTGCAGCGCGCCGCTGCACGGGCCGACGCGCTTCAACGAGGCGGTGCAGGTCATCCTCTGGCATGAACTCGCGATCATCGGCATGGGCATCGCCATCGCGGCGCTGACCTGGGGCGGCGCCAATCAGGTGGCGACGTGGACCTTTGCGCTGCTGTGGGTGATGCGCCTGTCGGCCAAGTTCAACCTGTTTCTCGGCGTGCGCAACCGCGGCGAGGAGTTCCTGCCGCCGCACCTGCTGTACCTCGCCAGCTACTTCCGCCGCCGCAAGATCAATGCGCTGCTGCCGCTGTCGGTGCTCGCCGGCACGGTCGTTGCCGTGGCGACGATCGCTTCGGCCATCGACGCCAGCGGCGCCGCGCGCACCGGCCTGCTGCTCGTCGCTTCGATGCTCGTGCTGGCGCTGATCGAACATGTCTTGCTGGTCACCCCGCTGCCACCCACGTTGTTGTGGCGCTGGGCTCTACGTCCACCGGCAACGACGGCACCATGAAACCCGACAGCCCTGAACTTTTGCTCGCACGCGACGGCGCTCCCACCGCCGTGGTCATCGGCGCCGGCTTCGGCGGCCTCGCCGCCGCGGTGCGGCTGGCCTGCAAAGGCTGGCGCGTGCAGGTGCTGGAAAAGCTCGACGCGCCCGGCGGCCGCGCCTACGTGCACCGCGAGGCCGGCTACACCTTCGACGCCGGGCCGACCATCGTCACCGTGCCGCAGCTGTTCGAAGAACTGTGGACGCTGGCAGGGCGCAAGCTCGCCGAGGACGTGACGCTGAAACCGCTCGATCCGTTCTACCGCATCCGCTTCGACGACGGCACGCACTTCGACTACAACGGCGACGCCGATCACATGCGGCGTGAAGTCGCGCGCTTCTCGCCCGCTGACCTGCCCGGCTACGAGCGCTTCATGGCCGAGGCCGAGCGCTGCTACCGCATCGGCTTCGAGGAGCTCGGCGCGACGGCCTTCGACTCGCTGCGCGATCTGGTGTCGGCCATTCCTGCGCTGATCAAGATGCGCTCGTGGCGAACCATCCGCGGCATGGTCAACAGCCACATCCGCGATCCGAAACTGCGCGTCGTCTTCAGCTTCCATCCGCTGCTGATCGGTGGCAACCCATCGGCTGTGACCTGCACCTACAGCCTGATCAACATGTTGGAGCGCCGCTTCGGCGTGCACTGGGCGATGGGCGGCACCGGTGCGCTGGTGACGGGTCTCGTCAAGTTGCTGGCGCAGCTCGGCGTGACGGTGCGCTGCAATGCGCAGGTGCAGCGCATCGTGACGACGGGCGGCCGCGCCAGCGGTGTCGAACTCGCCAACGGCGAGGTCATCGAGGCCGACATCGTCGTCAGCAACGCCGACACCGCGTGGACCTACCGCCACCTCGTCGCGCCCGAGCAGCGCCGTGTCTGGAGCGATCGCAAGCTGGATCGCGCGCGCTACTCGATGTCGCTGTTCGTCTGGTACTTCGGCACCGACAAGCAATACGCCGACGTGCCACACCACACGATGGTGCTCGGACCGCGCTACGAAGGGCTGCTGAAGGACATCTTCAAGCGCCATCACCTGGCCGACGACTTCAGCCTCTATCTGCACCGGCCGACGGCCAGCGATCCGTCGATGGCGCCCGCCGGTTGCGATGCCTTCTACGCGCTGTCGCCGGTGCCGCATCTGGACAGCGGCACCGACTGGCGCACGCAGGCCGCCTCGTACCGTCAGGCGATCGAGCGCCGGCTGGAAAGCACGCTGCTGCCGGGCCTGGGCCAGCACATCACCGTCTCGCGCGTGATGACGCCGCTCGATTTCCAGGACCGGCTGTTGTCGCACAAGGGAGCCGCCTTCGGGCTCGAACCGCTGCTGCTGCAGAGCGCGTGGTTCCGCCCGCACAACCGCAGCGAGGATCTGCCGGGCCTGTTCATGGTCGGCGCCGGCACGCACCCCGGCGCCGGCATTCCGGGCGTGTTGATGTCGGCGAAGGCACTGGAGTCGGTGCTGCCGCCGCTGTCGTCGTTTGCGAAGGCGCGCGCATGAACGCCGCCGACGTCCAGACGTGCAAGGCGCTGATGCGCGGCGGCTCGAAGTCGTTCTACCTCTCGTCGCTGGCCTTGCCGAAGCGCGTGCGCGCACCGGCCACGGCGCTCTATGCGTTCTGCCGCGTCGCCGACGACGCCATCGACAGCAGTACCGAGCCGGCGCGCGCGCTGGCCGACTTGCAAGCGCGCCTGGATGCCGTCTATGCCGGCACGCCGCGCGCCGACGTCGCCGACCGCGCGCTGGCCGCCGTGGTGCAAGACGCGCAACTGCCGCGTGTGCTGATCGACGCCCTGCTCGAAGGTTTTGCCTGGGACGCGCAGGGCCGGCGCTACGAAACGATCGACGACCTGCACGGCTACGGCGCGCGCGTGGCCGGCACGGTCGGCGCGATGATGGCGCTGGTGATGGAGACGCGCGACGCGCGCGCGCTGGCCCGCGCCTGCGAGCTCGGCGTGGCGATGCAACTCACCAACATCGCGCGCGATGTCGGCGAAGACGCGCGCAACGGCCGCTTGTATTTGCCGCTGGCGTGGATGCGCGAGGCGGGGCTCGACCCCGACGCCTGGCTCGCGAAACCGCAGTTCGATCATCGACTGGCCGGTGTGGTCTCGCGCTTGCTCATCGAAGCCGAGCGCCTGTACGCGCGCGGCGAATGCGGCGTCTGCGATCTGCCGCGCAGTTGCCGACCGGCCATTCAAGCGGCGCGCCTGGTCTACGCCGAGATCGGCCACGCGCTCGAAGCCGCTGGATTCGACTCGGTGCAGCGCCGCACCGTCGTCGGCACCGGGCGCAAGTTGACGTTGCTGCTGCGCGCCTGTGGTGCGGTGCTGCGCGCGCCGGGCCATCCGATCGCCGCCGGCGCTGCCAGCGCGCCGCTGCCGGCGGTGCGCTTTCTCGTCGACGCGGCGGCCAGCGGCGAGCGGCCCGCGCGCACCTTCTACCAGCGCACGCTGCGCATGATCGACTTGTTCGAGCGCCAGGGGCAACGACAGCGCGGACAGGCCGCCGCAGCATGAATCATCTGCCGCTGATCGTCATCGAAGTCGTGCTCGTCTTCGGCGGCGTGGTGGCGTTCGCGTGGTGGCAGTTCAGGGACTTGGCCCGCGAGCGCAAGAAGCGCGAAGACGCCCAGCAGAACAGGAGCAGCGAATGATGATTGCTGACCACACCCTGCAATCGCTGCGCCTGCTCGGCGTGGCCGTCAACGTCGCGGCCACGCTCGTCGTGGTCTGGTACAGCTACGGCTTCGGCGAACAACTCGGCGGGCCGTTCATCGGCGTCGTCGCCGCGGTCAACGCTGCGGCGATGAGCTCACTGCTCATCAGCGGTCTGGTCGACCGCCTGACCTCGACCCGCGGCCGCTAGCGCACGTTCTTGTAGACCTTCTTCTTGTTGTAGCGGCCCCATTGGCGAACCGCCCAGAAGACGAAGACGATGGTCCAGATGATGAAGATGATGGTGACGACCTTCATGGCGCGCTCCACTGCTGCTGGTTGTTGTTGATGCCGCATGCCGCTGCCGCTGAACGCCGCGAGTCGCTGCGCAAGAGCGCAGTCATCGCGACGACCGTGGCCAGCAGCAGCACGATTTCGATGGCGTAGACAAAAGCATAGCCGGTGGCCGGCGTTGCGAGGGCTTCGCCGAAGACGCCGCGCGAGGCCAAGGCCTGCACCGCGTCGCGGCCGATACCGCCGAGCGCCACGCCCGCGCCTGCCGCTGTGGCCTGCACGGCGCCCCAGGCGCCGAGCGCCAGGCCGGCCTGTTCCTTCGGCGCGTGGTTCATCGTCAGCGTCAGCGTGCCGTGGCCGAACAGGCCGACGCCCAGACCGATGAAGAACACGCCGCAGACGAACAGCGCCAGCGACGGCGACAGCGTGGTGGCGATCACGATGCCGAAGGCTGGCACGCCGATCGCGGCGCCAACGAGTGCCATGCGCGCCGGATCGGCGCCGCGCGACAAGACCGTCGAGGCGATGCAGAAACCGGCGAGCGTGCCGGCCGCCAGCGTGGCGGTGAGCCACGTCGTCGCGCCGACCGTCATGCCGAGCACCTGGCCGCCGAACGGTTCGAGCAGCACGTCCTGCATGCCGAAGGCCAGCGTGCCGAGCGCGATGGCGACGAGGCGCCGCCGCGTGCCGTCGCCGGCGATGTAGTCGCGCCAAGCCTGAGAAAAATCGGGTCGCGGCGCCGTGCTCACGGCCCCGCGCTGCGGCCGCCGCGCCTCCTGCTTCCACAGCGCCACGGTGTTGAGCACGAGCGTGACGACGGCTGCCGCCTGCAGCACCTGCACCAGGCGGCCCGGGCTGAAGTCGTGCAGCATCGCGCCGAAGACGAAGGCGCTGGCCATCGTGCCGGCCAGCAGCATGACGTACATCAGGCCGACGACGCGCGGCTGCGATTCAACGCTGGCCAAATCGGTGGCCAGCGCAAGGCCAGCGGTCTGCGTCGTGTGCAGCCCGGCGCCGACGACGAGAAACGTGAAGCCCGCGCCGAGCGGGCCGATCCATGCCGGCCACTGCTGTGATTCACCGCCGCCCGAGAGCACGAGCAACGCAAACGGCATCACCGCAAAACCGCCGAACTGGATCAGCGTACCCATCCAGATGAACGGCACGCGTCGCCAACCGAGCGCGCTGCGATGCGTGTCGGAACGAAAACCAATCAGTGCGCGCAGCGGCGCATACAGCACCGGCAGCGCCACCATGATCGCCACCAGCGAGGCCGGCACGTTCAGCTCGACGATCATCACGCGGTTCAGCGTGCCGACGAGCAGCACCAACGCCATGCCGACGGAGACCTGGAACAGCGACAGGCGCAGCAGGCGCGACAGCGGCAGGTCCGGCGTGGCGGCATCGGCAAACGGCAGGAAGCGCGGGCCGAGCTGCGCCCAGCGCGCGACCAGACCGCGCGTCACGCCAGGTTTGGAGCGGTGGGTCAGTGAATTCAAGACGAGCCCCGTGCGCAACGACGGCAAGCTCACGCGCGAATCGCAAGGCAGGCTCCAGGCGGAAGCCACCCCTTGCGATGCGCGCGCGAACCGACCCGCGCGGCGCTGACGGCTGCTACTTCTTCGGCGCTGCCGCGATCAGCGTCGACGGAGGGGCTGCCGCCGTCGTCGCCGGCGCCTCCGCGGCCGCCGACTTGCCGGTGCCGCCGACGTAGTAGTTCTTCAGCCACGGCGCCGTGTTGAGCAGCGTCAGGTGAACGGCGAAGGAGCTGATCGCCACCGCGCTCAGAAAGAGCGGGATGCCGACCGACGGCTTGACCACACACCAGAGTTTTCCGTAAATCATGTTGTGCCCTCCGTGTTCACTTCAGCCACGGTGAATAGATGTAGGCAAACAGATGCGCGAGCACGGCGATGAAGCCGAAGATCTGTGTGCCCTGGATCAGGTGACGGTGGATCTCTTCCGATTCAGCCTCGGTCAATCCGGTGGGCCACACCTTGTTCGGGTCCGACTTGTATTCCATGTGCCCTCCTCGTTGGGAGTTCAAAGCGTGCGCAACCCGCACGCGGGTACCAAGAGCTGGCACCACCCGGCACCGGCTCTATGTAATTTCTACCTTACGGTACCAAGTGTCAAGTGTCGATTACGCCGATCTTGTTGCAGGACCTTTGCAGGCTCTCCACGCCGAGGCCGATCTGTCGCAGATGTCCAAGACCCCCAGCGCGCTGCTCGTCACATTGAGCGTGCCGGCCCTGCGGGGCTCGCCTGCTTCTTGGCCCTTGATCGCCCACCCGATGGAGAACGAGCATGAACCGCACTCAACGAACCCTGGTGTCTTCAAAACGCACGCTGGCTGGCGCGACGGCGGTGGCGGCGCTCGCCATAGGAGCTGCCGCGTCGCCAACCCAAGCCGGCGACGAGCGCGGCCACGAGGCGCGGCAGGCCACCAACTCGAGCCCGATCGCAATCAGCAGCGACAACCGCTTCGTCTGGAGCGTCAACCCGGACAACGACTCGGTGTCGGTGTTTCGCGTGGCCCGCGACAAGAACAAGAAGGTGGCCGAGATCCGCGTCGGCAAGGAGCCGTGGTGCGTTGCCGTCACGCCGCGGCGCAACGGCCGTCATGACGACCGCGACGACGCTGATGACGACGACGATGACGCGAAGGTCTATGTGACCAACATGGCCAGCGGCAGCGTCTCGGTCCTCAGCGCGAGGAGGCGAAAAGTCATCGACACGATCAAGGTCGGCGCCGAGCCCTTCGGCTGCGCGCTGACGCCGGACGGCAGCCGCCTGTTCGTCGCCAACCAGTCGTCGGAATCCGTCTCGGTCATCGACACCAAGCGTGACCGCGTGATCCGGACGATCGACAACGTCGGCACCAAGCCGCACGGCGTGGCCATCACCGCCGACGGCAAGAAGGTCTATGTGACGCAGCTCTTGTCCGAGCGCCCGGCGCCGGGCGAAACGCGCCCGCTGACGCAGACCGAGGGCGCCGACGACGGCCGCGCTGGGCGGGTCACGGTGATCGACGCGCACAGCCATCAGGTGCTGAAGACGGCGATCCTGAACCCGCTGGCCAATGTTGGTGATGCTTTCAAGTCGGATGGCAACACGCTGGCGCGCGAGCCGCTCAGTGCGCCCAACCCGCCGGTGTTCGACAACGTCAGCGGCGCGTTCCCGAACCTGCTCGAGGCCGTCGTCGTCAGAGGCAACATCGCCTACGTGCCCGGCACCTGCTCGTCGCCGAACGGGCCGTTCCGCTTCAACGTCAACGTGCAGAGCTGCCTGTCCTCTATCGACACGCGGCAGGACGTGGAGGCTTTTGGGCCGGGTTCTACGCTGAACATGAACGTCGGCGTCAACTTCGAGCCGCCCGGCAAGCGGTTGTTCAACACCAACCCATTCGCCGTGGCCTTCAAGCGCTCGGCGCCCGAAGGCTTCGTCGCGCTCGCCGCCACCGACCGCTTGCTGCGCGTCACGCTCGGCGCCGACGGCCGGCCCACCATCAACCCGCCTGCCAACGCGCAGGACGCCGGCAACATCGTGCGCATCGAATTGAAGGACGGCAACGAAATCGTGCAGCCCGATCCGGACTACCTGATCGGCGGCAAGAACCCGCGCGGCGTCGTCCTCAACAGCAAGGACACCCGCGCCTACGTGATGAACTTCGGCTCGCGCGACATCGCCGTGGTGGACATCGCCGGCCCCGACCCACGCCTGTACAAGACGATCGCGCGCATTCCGTCGGCGGACCTGCCGGCTGCGGGCAGCGTTGAGGCGATCACGCAGCGCGGCAAGCTGCTGTTCAACAGCGCGCTCGGGCCGACCGGCGACGCCGACAACTCGAAGGCGCCGGCCGGCCGGCTGTCGGACTTCGGCTGGGGCAGCTGCTATAGCTGCCACGTCAATGGCACCAACGACAGCGTGACCTGGATGTTCCCCGACGGGCCGCGCAACTCGATCTCGATGGAGAGCACCTTCACCGCCGGCCGGGTGGTCATCGAGAACGGCAAGCCGAAGGTGCCGCAGTCGCACCAGCGGGCGTTGAACTGGTCGGCCGTGCGCGATGCGGTGCAGGACTTCACGCGCAACGTGCGCGCGGTCTCGGGCGGCAGCGGCCTGATCCGAGTGGACGGCGCCGGCAAGCCGGTGCCCGAAGGCGTGGCCGGCCTGGCGCAACTGCCCGATCTGCTGGTGACCGACAACAGCGGCCTGAACGCCGACCTCGACGCCATCGCGGCCTACATCGCGCTGGGCGTGCGCGCGCCGATCTCGCCGCTGGGCAGCTACAGCCCCGGCGTCAGGCACGGGCGCAAGCAGTTCGAAACCGCGGGTTGCCAGAACTGCCATGGCGGCGAGAACTGGACGACGAGCATCCTCGACTTCACGCCGCCGGCTGCTGCTGCCGAGGTCGTCGATGCGCAGCTCGTGCGCTTCCTCTGCCGCGTCGGCACCTTCGACGCCAACCTGTTCGCCGACGGCGCGGGCAACGAGATTCGGGCCAATGCCTTGGTGGCGGGCGCAGGCGCGAACGTGCAGGCCCGCGGCGCGCTCGGCTTCAACGTGCCGTCGCTGCTCTCGGTCTTTGCCAGCGCACCGTACCTGCACGGCGGCACCGCGCCGACCTTGGACGCCGTGCTCGACAACGTGACGCACCGCAGTGCCGGCAGCGGCGGCGTGGACATGCTGACGAATCCGAACGACCGCGAGGCCGTGGTGCGCTTCGTCAAGTCGATCGATCGCAGCACAGAGCCGTTCCTGAACGTGACCCGACCGGCGAACGTTTGCGGCCCCACGCCGTAGCCGCCGCGAGCAAGCGGCCTGCGTCAGCGCCACGCGTCAGCATCCCGCAGGTGCTGACGCGTTTTTCCTTGCCGGGTGGCGGAGACAATACGATGGCTTCGAACCGGGCCCCGCCTCGCGCGCCGTGGCCCACACTGCTGCTCTGCCATCGACCGTCACCACGAAAGAA
>CADEEN010000157.1 GCA_902826345.1 uncultured Burkholderiales bacterium
AGCCGATGTAGGTGCGGCGGTGGCCGCGGATCTCGGCCTCGTCGCGCACGCCGCCCAGCGCCATGCGCACGAACTTGCGCCCGGTTGCGCGCGCCACCGACTGGCCCAGCGAGGTCTTGCCGACGCCCGGGGGGCCGACGAGGCACAGGATCGGCGCCTTGACCTTGTCCACGCGCTGCTGCACCGCGAGGTACTCGAGGATGCGCTCCTTGACCTTGTCGAGACCGGCGTGGTCTTCGTTGAGCACGTCTTCGGCATGCGACAGGTCATGCTTGATCTTGGTCTTCTTCGCCCACGGCAGGTTGATCAGCGTGTCGATGTAGTTGCGCACCACCGTTGCTTCAGCCGACATCGGCGACATCAGCTTCAGCTTCTTCAGCTCGTTGTCGACCTTCTTGCGCGCGTCCTTGGGCATGCGCGCGGCCTGGATCTTCTTCTCGAGTTCTTCCAGATCGGCGCCTTCTTCACCGTCGCCGAGTTCCTTCTGGATGGCCTTGACCTGCTCGTTCAGGTAGTACTCGCGCTGGCTCTTTTCCATCTGGCGCTTGACGCGGCCACGGATGCGCTTTTCGACTTGCAGGATGTCGACTTCATGCTCGAGCAGTTCGAGCAGCTTTTCCATGCGCTTGCCGACATGGTCCAGGTCGAGCACCGACTGCTTCGCGTCGAGCTTCAACGGCAGGTGCGCGGCGATCGTGTCGGCCAGGCGGCCGGCGTCGTCGATGCCGGCGATGCTGGTGAGGATCTCGGGCGGGATCTTCTTGTTCAGCTTGACATACTGGTCGAACTGCTGTGTCACCGCGCGCCGCAGCGCCTCGATCTCGGGCGTCGGGTCTGCCGCGGGCGGGATCGGGCGCACTTCGCCGACGAAGAACTCGCCGCTGTCGGTGATGCTGATCGTCGTCGCGCGCTGCGTGCCTTCAACCAGCACCTTCACTGTGCCGTCGGGCAGCTTCAGCATCTGCAGAATCGACGAGACGCAACCGACGTCGAACATGTCGTCGGGCTTGGGCTCGTCCTTGCCGGCGGCCTTCTGCGCCACGAGCACGATCTGGCGGCCAGCTTCCATCGCGGCTTCGAGCGCCTTGATGCTCTTGGGCCGGCCGACGAACAGCGGGATGACCATGTGCGGGAACACGACCACATCGCGCAGCGGCAGCAGCGGCAGCGTGATCGGGTCCGCGGGGAGGATGGGATGTCCGGACATGGGGAGAACCTCTCTTTCTCGGGCTCACATGCAGCCCGAGACGTCAATTTCAAGTTAGGCGCTCGCCTTGGCTTTGTCGCGATAGACCAGGAGGGGTTTGGTGCCCTCTTCGATGTTGTGCTCGTCCACCACCACCTTGACCACGCCTTCGAGGTTGGGCAGGTCGAACATGGTGTCGATCAGCGCCTGCTCGACGATCGAGCGCAGGCCGCGCGCGCCCGTCTTGCGCTTCAGTGCCTTGCGTGAAATGGCGGCAAGCGCCGAAGGACGCAGTTCCAACTCCACGCCGTCCATCATGAACAGCTTGTGGTACTGCTTGGCCAGCGCGTTCTTCGGCTCGGTGAGGATCTGCACCAGCGCGTCTTCGGTCAGCTCGCCGAGCGTGGCCACCACCGGCAAGCGGCCGACGAGTTCGGGAATAAGACCGAACTTGATCAGGTCTTCCGGCTCGGCGTCGCGGAACAGATCGGCGGCGCGCTTCTCTGTCTTGCTGTGCACGGACGCGGAGAAGCCGATACCCGAACGCTCGGTGCGGTTCTGAATGACTTTTTCCAGCCCGTCGAACGCGCCGCCGCAGATGAACAGGATGTTGGTGGTGTCGATCTGCAGGAAGTCCTGGTTCGGGTGCTTGCGCCCACCTTGCGGCGGCACGCTGGCCATCGTGCCTTCGACCAACTTCAGCAGCGCTTGCTGCACGCCCTCGCCCGACACGTCGCGCGTGATGCTCGGGTTGTCGGCCTTGCGGCTGATCTTGTCGATCTCGTCGATGTAGACGATGCCGCGCTGCGCGCGCTCGACGTCGTAGTTGCAGTTCTGCAGCAGCTTCTGGATGATGTTTTCGACGTCCTCGCCGACGTAGCCGGCTTCGGTCAGCGTCGTCGCATCCGAAATCACGAACGGCACGTTGAGCAGGCGGGCCAGCGTCTGCGCGAGCAGTGTCTTGCCGGAACCGGTCGGGCCGATGAGGAGGATGTTGCTCTTGCTGAGCTCGACCTCGTCCTTGCCGCCCATGTGCTTCAGGCGCTTGTAGTGGTTGTAGACCGCGACCGACAGCGTGCGCTTGGCCGGATCCTGCCCGATCACGTACTGGTCGAGAATGTTCTTGATCTCGACGGGCGTCGGCAGATCCGACTTCGCGGTCTTAGCGGCCGGGCTTTCGGCAGGCACCTCGTCGCGGATGATGTCGTTGCACAGCTCAATGCATTCATCGCAGATGAACACCGAGGGGCCGGCGATCAGCTTCTTGACCTCATGCTGCGACTTGCCGCAGAACGAGCAGTACAGAACTTTTTCGCTGGAGCCGCCTTTTTTCTCGGGCATGGGTGAGCCTTGTGAAACGTCAACCGATCATAGTGCAAGGCACTGGGGCGTCCAGGCACGAGAAAACGCCCCTTTTCGTGGCGCGGATCACAACTTCGTGTCGGGCGGTATCTCGCGCGGCGGTCAGCGCTTCTCGATCACCTGATCGATCAGGCCGTAGTCCTTGGCCTCGGGCGCAGACATGAAGTAATCGCGCTCGCTGTCGGCCTTGATCTTGTCGAGGCCCTGGCCGGTGCGGTCGGCCAGGATGTGGTTCAGCGTTTCGCGCAGACGCAGGATTTCGCGCGCCTGAATTTCGATGTCGCTGGCCTGGCCCTGCGCGCCGCCCGAAGGCTGGTGAATCATGATGCGCGAGTTCGGCAGCGCGAGGCGTTTGCCCTTGGTGCCGGCGGCTAACAAAAAAGCGCCCATGCTCGCCGCCATGCCCATGCACAGCGTGGACACATCGGGCTTGATGAACTGCATCGTGTCGTACACCGACAGGCCCGCGCTGACGCTGCCGCCGGGCGAGTTGATGTAGAGAAAGATTTCCTTGTCGGGGTTCTCGCTCTCCAGGAACAGCATCTGCGCGACGACGACGTTGGCCGTCTGGTCGTTGACCGGGCCGACCAGGAAGACGATGCGCTCGCGCAGCAGGCGCGAGTAGATGTCGTAGGCGCGCTCGCCGCGGCCCGACGTTTCGATGACCATCGGCACGAGGCCAAGTGATTGCGTGTCGAGTGCGCTCATGTGCTTTCTCAGGCTGTCATCAGTTCGTCGAACGGTAGCACCTTGTCGCTCAACTTCGCCAAACCGAGGACGTGTGCCGTGACGTTGCTCTCGATCACGATGGCCTCAACCTCGGCCATGCGCTGGCGGTCGCTCAAGTACCAGCGCATCACCTCGGCCGGCTTCTCGTAGCTTTGGCTCATCTCTTCGATGTGCGCCTGTAGCTGTTCGGGCTTGGCTTGCAGATTGTTCGTGCGCACGAGCTCAGCCACGACGAGACCGAGGCGAACGCGGCGCTCGGCCTGGTCCTTGAACAGCTCGGGCGGGATCGGCGCCTTGTCCGCGTCCTTGACGCCGCGCTGCTTCAGGTCGGCGCGCGCGCCTTCGATCATGCGTTCGGTTTCGCCTTCGACGAGCGCTGTCGGCACGTCCAGTTCAGCAGCGCCGACCAGTGCGTCCATCACTGCCGCCTTGTTGCGCGAGAGCACGCGGAACTTCACTTCGCGCTCGAGATTTTTCTTCACGTCAGCGCGCAGCGCCTCGACCGTCGCATCCTGGATGCCGAGCGTCTTGACGAAGGCTTCGTTGACTTCCGGCAGGTGCTGCGCTTCGATCTTCTTCATCGTGACGAGGAAGTCGGCCTCCTTGCCGGCCACGTCCTTGCCCTGATAGTCATCCGGAAACGCGACCGGGAAGGTCTTGTTGTCGCCGGCCTTCATGCCGCGCACGCCTTGATCGAACTGCGGCAGCATCTGCCCTTCGCCGACGATGAACTGGAACGCGTCGGCCTTGCCGCCGGCGAACGGCTCGCCATCGATCTTGCCTTCGAAGTCGATCGTCACGCGGTCGGTTTCCTGCGCGCCTTCGCTGCTCGGCCGCTGCTGGAACGTGCGGCGTTGCTTGCGCAGGATGTCCACCGTCTTGTCGATCGCGGCTTCGGTGACGTCGGTCGAAACGCGCTCCACCGACACCGCCGACAAGTCACCGATCTTGACTTCCGGATAGACCTCGAACGTGGCGTCGAAGGCCATCACACCGTCGGCCGCTTCGTCCTTCTGCGTGATCTTCGGCATACCGGCAACGCGCAGCTTGGCTTCGTTGGCGGCACTGTTGAAAGCCTCGCCGACCTTGTCGTTCATCACCTCGTACTGCACCGAGTAGCCGTAGCGCTGCGCGACCACGCTCATCGGCACCTTGCCGGGGCGAAAGCCGTCCGCCTTGACGGTGCGGGCGAGCTTCTTCAGCCGCGTTTCGACTTCACCGCTGATGCTCGTGACCGGCAGGGTCAGCGTGATGCGGCGCTGCAGCTTCTCTAAGGTTTCAACTTGGACCGTCATGGCAATGCTCTTGGAAGGATCGAAGGGGAAGTCGTGGTGCGCGGGGGGGGACTCGAACCCCCACGCCGGTGAGGGCGTCAGGACCTAAACCTGGTGCGTCTACCAATTTCGCCACCCGCGCGGTTTGGTGGCGCTGAGCGAGTGAGTTTAGCTTGACGCTCCGGCCGGCTTCTTGACGCGGAACCACGCTGCATACAGCGCCGGCAAGGCCAGCAGCGTCAGCGCCGTCGCCACCACCAGCCCGCCCATGATGGCCACCGCCATCGGCCCCCAGAAGACGCTGCGGCTCAGCGGGATCATCGCCAGCACGGCAGCCGCCGCGGTCAGCACGATCGGCCGGAAGCGTCGCACCGCAGATTCGACGATCGCGCCCCACGCCGGCACGCCCTTCTTGCGGTCCTGCTCGATCTGATCGATCAGGATCACCGAGTTGCGCATGATCATGCCGGCCAGCGCAATGAAGCCGAGCAGCGCGACGAAGCCGAAAGGCCGGTTCAGCAACAACAGCGCACCGGCAACGCCGGCGATGCCCATCGGCGCCGTCAGCACCACGAGAAACGCGCGAGACACCGATTGCAGTTGCAGCACCAGCAGCGTGAACATGATGAACAGCATCACCGGCACGCCGACAGCGATCGAATCCTGACCTTTGCTGCTTTCGGCGACGGCGCCGGCGATCTCGATGTCGTAGTCGGGCGGCATCTGCGCCTTCAACTTCTGCATCTCGGGCCAGAGCTGCGTCGTCACCGTCGGGCCTTGAACGCCTTCGACCACATCACCCTGCACCGTTGCGGCGAACTTGCGTCCCTCGCGCCAGATCACGCCTGGCTCCCACGCGAACTCGAAGCTCGCGATCTGCGACAGCGGGATCGCGCGGCCGCTGGCCGTCGGCAAGTACGCCGTGGACAAGTCGGTGATCGCGTTGCGCTCTTCCACCGGCTGGCGCAGCACGATGTCGATCAGCTTGTCGCCCTCGCGGTACTGGCCGACCGTCGTGCCCGAGAGCACCGTGCGCGCGGCAACCGCAATGTTCTGGCTCGTCACGCCGAGCGCGCGCGCCTTGTCCTGATCGACCGACAGTCGAAGCGACTTCACGCGCTCGTTCCAGTTGTCGTTGACGCCACGCATGCTCGGGTTGGCGCGCAGGATCGCCTTGGCCTTCTCCGACCACGCCTGCACGCCGGCCACGTCCGGGCCGACGACGCGGAACATCACCGGGTACGGCACCGGCGGCCCGTTGGGCAGCACCTTCGAGCGGCCGCGCACCTCGGGAAACTCGGTCGCCAGCAGCGCCGGCAGCTTCGTGCGCAACGCATCGCGCGCGGCGAGGTCTTTCGGCAGCACGATGAACTGGCTGACGTTGCTGTTCTGAAAGATCTGGTCGAGCGGCAGGTAAAAGCGCGGCACGCCGCTGCCGATCCACGCCGTGACGCTGGCCACGCCCTCTTCTTTTGCGATGCGCGCCTCGAAGCGTTTCGCCACCGATTCCGTTTCCTGAAACGTCGCGCCCTCGGGCAGCCACAGATCGACCAGAACTTCCGGCCGGCTCGAATCCGGGAAGAACTGCTGCTGCACGCGGCCCATGCCGACGACGCCGAGCGCGAACGTCAGCAGCGTGATGCCGAGCGTGATCCAGCGGTGCGCCACGCACCAGTTCACCAGCGCGCGCAAGCGTGTGTAGAACGGCGAGTCGAACAGCTCGTGCGGCTGGTCGCCGTCGGCATGCGGCTTCGTGCGCAGCAGCTTCACGCCGAGGTAGGGCACGAAGTACACCGAGACGAACCACGAGATGACGAGCGCTGCGGTCGTCACCGCGAAGATCGCAAACGTGTACTCGCCGGTCACCGACTTGGCCAGGCCGATCGGCAGGAAACCCGCCGCGGTGATCAGCGTGCCGGTCAGCATCGGCATCGACACCAGCTCGTAGCTGAAGGTCGCGGCGCGCGTGCGGTCGTAGCCCTCCTCCATCTTGCGCACCATCATCTCGACGGCAATGATCGCGTCGTCGACGAGCAAACCGAGCGCGATGATCAGCGAGCCGAGCGAGATCTTGTGCAGGCCAACGCCCCAATAGAACATCGTCACGAAGGTGATCGCAAGCACCAGCGGGATCGTGATGCCGACGACGAGGCCTGGCCAGATGTCGATGCGAAACGGCTTGGTGTGAAAACCGAGCGCGATGAAGCTGACCGCGAGCACGACGACGATGGCCTCGATCAACACGCGCACGAACTCGCCGACCGAGCGTGACACCGCTTCGGGCTGGTCCTGGATCTGGCTCATCTCGATGCCGACCGGCAGCGTCGCCGCAATCGCCTTCGTCTCGGCGCGCAGCGACTTGCCGAGCGCGATGATGTCGCCGCCCTTGGCCATCGACACGCCGAGCGCGATGACCTGCTTGCCTTGATGCCGCACCTTGACCTGCGGCGGATCGATCGTGCCGCGGCTGACGCTGGCGATGTCCGCCAGCCGCAACTGCGTCGCCTGTCCGGTGGCGGCATTGACGCCGCGGATCGGAAACTGCTCCAACTCTTGCACCGACTTGAACTGCCCGCCGATGCGCACCTGAAGGTTCTCACTGCCGGCATTCAATTGCCCCGCGCCCTCGACCGCGTTCTGCGCCGAGAGCTGCGCAATCACCTGGTTCAAGTCCAGCCCGAGCGTGGCCAGGCGCTTGTGCGAGATCTCGACGAAGACCTTCTCTGGCTGCGCGCCGAAGATCTCGACCTTGGCCACGTCCTTCACCCGTAGCAGACGCTCGCGCACGTCGTCGGCGAACTCGCGCAACTCTTCGTCGGAGAAGCCGTCGGCCGAGAGCGCGTAGATCGTGCCGAAGACATCGCCGAAGTCGTCGTTGAACACCGGGCCGATCACACCGGCAGGCAACGTGCCGCGGATGTCGCCGACCTTCTTGCGCGCCTGGTACCACGCGTCGCTCACGTCGCGGCCGCGAATCACCTCTTTGACCTGCAGGATCGTCAGCGACTCACCGGGCTTCGTGTAGCTGCGGATCACATCGCTGTACGGCACCTCCTGCAGCGCGCGCTCGATCTTGCTCGTCACCTGCTCGGCCATCTGCTCGGCGCTGGCGCCCGGCCAGAAGGCCTGCACCACCATCGCGCGAAAGGTAAACGGCGGGTCTTCGTCCTGACCGAGCTGGAAGTACGCGGCCGCGCCGAGCACGATCAGCACCAGCATCAGGTAGCGCGTCAGCGCCGGATGATCGAGCGCCCAGCGCGAGATGTTGAAGCGCGACGGCGCGCTGTCGGCGTGCGTGTCCATCAGCGGCCCGATCAACGCGACGCCGCAGGCGCAGCGTTGTAGAGCGATACCTTCTGCCCCGCCGTCAACGTGTGCGCACCGGCGCTGACCACCGTCTGCCCGGCGGCCAGGCCGCTGGCGATCAGCACCATGTTGCCTTCCGCGCCCGCCACCTTCACCGGCTGCGCGCGCACCGTCATCGCCGCGGAGTCGAGCAGCCACACGTGCGACTGGCCTTGTTGCTCGAACATCGCCGCCAGCGGCAGTTTCATCACGCCGCTGGCCGCCGGCACCGACAGCGTCACCGTCGCCGTTTGCCCGAGCCGCACGTCGGCGCGGCCGATGTCGGCCTTGACGAGAAACGTGCGCGTCGACGGGTCTGCCGCCGCCGACACCTCACGCACCGTCGCTGGCAGCGGCGCGTCACCCGCGCCCCAGACTCGCACCTGCAGCACGCCGGGTCGGCCCTCGAGCGCGCGCAGCGCACCGGACTGTTGTTCGGGCACGGCAAAGATCACGTCACGCGGACCGTCTCGCGCCACACGCAGCACCGGCGCACCCGCGGCGAGCACGGCGCCCGGCTCGGCTTCGACGGCAGTGACGACCCCCGCGCTGTCAGCCAGCAACTGCGTGTAGCGCGCCTGGTTGCTCTGCACGCCGGCCTGCGCGCGGGCCTGCTGGTATTGCGCCTGCGCCGCCTTCCACGTGCTGTCGCGCCGGTCGAGTTCTGCGGCGCTGATGAAGCCCTGGTCTCGCAGCTCCTTGAAGCGCTTCAAGTCCGCCGCCGCTTGTTCGGCGTTGACGCGCGCGGCCTCGAGACCCGAACTCGCGGCCTGTTGGCCGAGCCGCAAGTCCATCGGGTCGAGACTGGCCAGCACCTGGCCGGCCTTGACCACATCGCCCAGATCGCGCAGATGCTCGATCTGCCGCCCGCGACTGCTGACGCCATCCGCTCGCTGGACGAGCACTGGGACGGCCGTGGCAGTCCCTACGGGCTGAAGCGGCTGGCGATCCCACTGCTGGCGCGCATCGCCGGGCTGGCCCAGACCTTCGAGGTCTTCTTCAGCTCGGTCGGCGTGGTCGAGACGATGGAGATGCTGCGGAAGCGGCGCGGTCGCTGGTTCGATCCTGCGCTGGTGGACGTGGTGCGCAGCTTTGAGGGTGATTGGCCATTCTGGGACAACATGGCGTCCGCTGACGTGCGCACGTTGCTTGCGGAACACGAGCCGGCCGAGCGGATGATCATGGCTGACGCTGAGCGATTGGATACGGTCGCCCGCGCCTTCGCCAAGGTTATTGATGCCCAGTCGCCCTGGACCTTCAACC
>CADEEN010000158.1:0-4853 GCA_902826345.1 uncultured Burkholderiales bacterium
CCTCGGTCAGAACCACTTGCTGATCGTCGTCGTAGCCAAGCCCCTCGCAGGACAAGCCGTCGGCGGCGAGGCGCAGCCGGTAGGCGCTTTGCAGCCGGTCGATGTCGATGATGCGGATCATCTCGCGCGCCAGTGCCGGGCTGTCGATCACGGCGCCGAGTTCGGTGTTGATGGTGGCCGAGCGTGGGTCCAGGTTCATCGATCCGACGAACAGCACCCGCCGGTCGACCACCGCCAACTTGGCATGCAAACGCCCCAGGGAGGCGCCGAAGAGGTTCTCGCGCCGGTTGCGCTTGACGCGCGAGCCGCTGACTTCGTAGAGCTCGACACCGAGCGCGAGCATCTGCTCGCGGTAGGCCGCATAGCCGATGTGCACCAGCGGCTCGTCGGTGGAGCCGAGCGAGTTGGTCATCGCCGTCACGCGCACGCCGCGATCGCGCAGTTCGCGGAACAACGCCATGCCCGACTGACCGGGCACGAGGTACGGTGAAGAGATGACGACGTCCTGCCGGGCGCGCCGCAGAGCCTCGAAGACGTTGTAGGTGACGCTGGTCTCCTCGATCCCGCCGCCGGCCTCGCCGTCGAAAGGCTTGTCCGGATGATCTGCAAACACATAGGCGTCGCCCCAGATCAGACCCAGGCGCCCGCGCTCGAGGTCTTCGGCGATCGGGCCGTAGCCCAGGATGTCCGACGGCGGCAGCGCGGCCGGCGGGGCCGCATGCGCGGGGCCTGTCCAGCGCTCGAATTGCTCGCGCCGTTCGGACGCCGGCAGCGAAGACCGCGCCAAGGACTGCAACGGGTACACCGCATCGGCGTTCCAGTAGCGGTCGAACAGCTCCTGCAGCGGCGGCACCACCCAGCCGACGACGAAGGCATCGACGTCGATGAAGTTCTGGCCCATGCGGTTGCGCAGGAAATATTCGTTGGCCACGTTGCGTCCGCCGATCACCGCCATCGCCCCGTCGGCGACGAACAGCTTGTTGTGCATGCGGTGATTGACGCGCTTGAGGTCACCGATCGACGCGGCAAGGCGCGCCCCTTGGCCTTGCGAACGCAGGCAGCAGAAGGGGTTGAAGAGGCGCACTTCGACATTCGGGTGCGCCGCCAGCGCGAGGAACAACTCGTCGGCGCCGCTAGTGTAGAAATCGTCGATCAGCAGCCGCACGCGCACGCCGCGCGCCGCCGCGTCGCGCAGCGCACGCAGCAGCCAGAGCCCGCTCTCGTCGGCCTTGATGTGGTAGTACTGAACGTCCAGCGAGACCTGCGCGCGACGCGCCAGCTCGACCCGCGTGTCCAGGGAGAAGCTGCCCAGCGGCATCAGCCTGAAACCCGATTGATCGGGCGCCGGCCGGTCGCTGTTGGCGATGCGGCCGAGCGCGGTGTCTTCCGACAAGGCGATGGCCTGGGAGGCCGCGGCGGCCCGATCGACCTTGGGCAAGCTGCTGCAAGCGCCCATGGCGCCCATGGCGACGAGCAGGAGCGAGCAGACCAGCCATCGCAAGCCATGTCTTGAGGTGTGCTCGGCGGGCGCCGCTTGGGTGTTGTTCAAGGTAGGGCGTGGCGTGCGCTTGGCAAAGATGCAGTCAGTCGTTTCAGGCGCCGGGAAATTTCATGTCGTTCAGACGAAATGTCCTCATCGCCTCATCGGCGACGGTCTCGAAGAGACTCGGCCGACGACCCGGCGCGCGCATGCGGCTGCACTTCGTCATCTGCGAAGCCTCGATCCGCCGCCGCAAGCGTCATCGGCCAGACATCAGCGCGGTCGATCATCGTGGCTGCCGTGGATCACAAGGAGCCCCATGCATCTCTCATCGCCGTCGTTGCCGCGCTCCCTTGCATGCACTGCGGCCTCGCTGCTGCTGCTGACCTGCACGGCGCAGGCCCAAGTCCTCACCGGCTGGGCACAGATGCCCGCAGCCACGTTGTCGGATGGCCCGACATCGGGCCAGTTCGCGGCGCCGAATCCTTACGGCACCAACCTGCCGCCGTTCGTCAACGCGCAGCCGGTGCAGGGCTTCTCCGGCGTGCTGGCCACGCAGCGCAGGAACGTCTTCCGCTTTCTCGTCGACAACGGCTTCGGCGGCCAAGGCAATTCAGCCGACGCCTTGTTGCGTGCCTACAGTGTGCAGGTGCAGTGGCGCAGCCGCAAAGGCGGCGCCGGCACGATCGCACCGGCCGACTTCCTGTCGGCGGGCCAGCGTCCGGCTTTCGACGCCCGCACGCGCCTGCAACTCAACGACGCGCATCGCCGATTGACGCTGCCGATCCAGGCCGACTACAGCCACTACTACAACAACCCTGCCAACCCGCTGGTCGATCCGAGCATCCGCAGCGGCCGCCTGCTGACCGGCGCCGACTTCGACATCGAATCGATTCGCCGCGACCGCTACGGCAACCACTGGTTCGGCGACGAGTTCGGGCCCTACCTCGTGAAGACCGATGCGCAGGGCACCGTGCTGCGCAGCGAAATCTCATTGCCCGGCGTTTACGCGCCGCAGCACAAGGACGTGGTCGCCGGCCGAGCCGTGGCCAACCTGCCGGGCTCGGGCGGCTTCGAGGGCATGGCGATCAACCGCAGCGGCAGCAGGCTCTACACGCTGCTCGAACGCACGGTGACCGGCGACGCCGACAAGACGCTGCGCATCGACGAGTTCGACATCGCGAGCGAGCGCTACACCGGCCGCCGCTTCATCTACCCGCTCGATGCCAACGGCACCAACATCGGCGACATGGTGGCGGTCGATGACCGGCGCTTCGTCGTGCTGGAGCGCAACGGCAGCACCGTGACCTCGCCGAACCCGCCGCCGTTCAAGAAGGTCTATCTGATCGACCTCGAAGACGTGGCCGACGGCGGCGTGGCGCGCAAGTTGGAACTGGTCGATCTGATGAAGCTGGCCGACCCGTTCGACTTGAACCGCGACGGCAGCACGACCTTCACCTTCCCCTACGTCACCATCGAGAACGTGCTGCTGATCGACCCACGCACGCTGCTGGTGGTCAACGACAACAACTTCCCCTACGGCGGTGGCCGCGAGGCCGCCTCGGACAACACCGAGTTCCTGCGCATCCGGCTGCCGGTGTCACTCGTGGCCAGCGAGCGTGATCACGACGACCGGCACCGGCACGACGACGATGACGAGGACTGAAATCCGTCGCGAATGAAAGCGCGGCACGCGCGGCGGTCAAGCAACGATGCGCGGCCACTCGACAGACACGACGTGGCGCGGGTGGTTCGCCGAGCGCTTGAAAGCGACCCGTCCGCCCAGTCGTTCGGCCACGCGCTGCACCACCGCCAGGCCGAGTCCGAGGCCCGGCTGCTGCCGACTGACGTCGGCGCGGGCGAAGGCCTGCAGCATGGCGTCTTGATCATCGGGTGCGATGCCGGTGCCGGCGTCTTCGACCTCGATGCGCACGCGCCCCGGCGGCGCCATCACGCGCAGCGTCACCGGCACGCGGCCGTGCGTGAAGGCGTTGTCCAGCAGGTTGGCGATCATGCGTTCGATCAAGACCGCGTTGGCGCGCGGCGTCAGCAAGACCGTTGGGGCTTCGACCGTCAACTCGGCCGCCTTGCAGGGCAGTTGCGCCGCCGCCAGGCGTGCGATCGCCGCCACGTCCACGGTCTCGTCGAGCGGCAGCTCGCCGCTGCGCACATGATCGAGAAAGCTGCCCACCAGTCGATCGGCGACGGCGGCATTGCGCACGATGATCTCGCGCCTGGGCGCTATGCCCTCGCCCTCCGGCAGCAGCTCCGCCGCCATGCGGATGCGCCCCAGCGGGCTGCGCAGGTCATGCGAGACGCCGGCCAGCACTGAAAGCAACACCACGGCAACACCAGCCGTTCGCGCCATCGCGTCTCGATGACGCCGCTCTCGAAGCCCACCCAGCGCGTCGCTCCGTCGAGGCCGCGCAGTGCGATCCACATCACGGGCACCCTCTTGCCGCTGACCTCCTCCGGGGCCAGCGCAAGGTCGACGAGCGGCAGACCTTCGTCCAGCAAAGCGTCACGCAGCATCGCCATGCGCGGCGACAACGACGCTATCTCGAAAGCGTTCACCGGGCGCTCGTGCGCTGTGTAGATGGTGCCCGGCGCGCCATCACTGACAGAGGCGATCGGTGCACCGCCGGCTGCCCGCTTCAACGCCGGCGCCCAGCGCACGGCCACCAGCTCGGCCACCGTGCGGTTGCGCTCGACATAGAACAGGGCCGCCAAGGTGGCGGTGAGCACGACCGTGACGACCACCTGCGCGAGCAGCAGGCGCGTGAAGAGGCTGCGAGCGCGCGTCATCGGCTGACGCTCACCCGGCGCTGGTGCCACCAACCATCACGCCACCGCCGCGCGGCACGAACACATAGCCTTCGCCACGCACCGTGTCGAGCTCTTCCCTGGTGCGCACGGTCCGTGGTTCGGCAGCTTGCCGCCGCGCTTGCAGGCGCAGGAGGTGCAGGCCAACCGCAGCGACTACGGCACGCTCGAGATCGGCGGATCGATCGGCTGGAAGCTGGCCACGCTGTCGGTGTCGCGCTCGCTGGCCGACTACCTCGGCGTCTCTGCCACCGAGACCGGGCCGGCGGGCCAGAAGATCATCGACTCGAAGGGCACGACCTACATCGGCCTCGACATCGAGTCGCCCCTCAGCGACACGTTCGCGCTGGCGTCCGGTGTCGGCCGATTGCGCGTGCCAAACTTCGATGGCCTGGGCTACACCGATTGGCGCGTTGGCGCGTCCTGGCAGGCGGTGGGCTTGCGCTAGGCGGTGTTGGCTACCGGCAGCGATGCCGACGGCGCACGCCACCGGCCGCGCAGCGGCAGCAGCGGCGCCTATGCCGGCAGCGCGGCCTTCAACGGCTCGGTG
>CADEEN010000158.1:4863-9138 GCA_902826345.1 uncultured Burkholderiales bacterium
GCGGCGCGAGCGGCCGCCAGGTCAGCGCAAGAATTTGGGCGCCTTGCCCAACGCACGCAGGGCCTTCCCCGCTTCCTCGACACAGTCGGACTGACGCGCCGCCAGCCAGCCCAAGGCGAACCAGGCGCGCAAGTCGCGATCACGCTGCGCCGAGAAGGCGGCTTGCGCCAGCGTGATGTCCTGCAAACGACCCAACACCTCTTGCGCCGCAGACAAGCGACGCGCATAGGCAGCCCAGGCCTTGCTCGGCAGCAGCGACGACACGCCTTCAGCGCAGTAGCGCAGCCGCTTGAGCTGCTTGCGCGCGCGGTGCCGTGCGGCGTCGTCGAGGGAGGCGAACGCCTTGCCGGCGCGCCGCAGCCGCCGGTGCAGATGCAGCAGCCTGGGTGCCGCCGCGCTCAGCACCGTCGCCGGTGATCCGCTGCCTGCGCCGTCAGCCGGCAGTTCGCCGTTCGCGAAGGCCAGCAGGTCGAGCAGCAACGCCGTGGCCTCAGTCGAGCGGAAGACCTCGACCGGCTTTGTCGGCGCCACCGCTGCGCCGATCTCGCAGGTCGGTGCGCCAGCCGCCTGCAACTGCGGCAGGACCCAGTCCGACAACGCATCGCGATCCCGCGCCTGCCCGAGCAGCTTGAAGAGCGCGCCCGCGTGTTCGGACCATCCCGGCTGCACGCCGGCCGACCACGCGCCGTACTCGCGCAAGGCGCTGCGCAGCCTGCGCAACCCGATGCGCGCCTGATGCACGTGGTCGGCGCCGCCGGTCTCGGCGGCCAACGCTGCGGCGTTGGGCAGGACCTGCATCAACGCGGCGCTGACGATGGCGCGCAAGGCAGCGTCGGCGCAACTGTCGGGTCGCAGCGCTGGCGTGTGGCTGCGCGTGGCTGGCAGCGCGGCTTGTTGCGCCACCAGCAGGTGGCCGCGTTCGGACTTGCTGCGCACGTCGAGCCACAACCCATGCCGCAGCGCCCAACGCCGCGCCAGGCTCACCAGCGCTTGCGGCGAGCCCGACTTCAACTCGAGTTCGAGTTCGTGGATCGGCACGCGCGAGCGGCCGGCGACGATGGCGCCTTCGTCGAGCGCCAGTTCGATCCACGCGCCCTCGTGCCTGACGAGGCGATGGCGTCGCTGCACCTGCACCTCGTACACCGGCGCCAGCGCATCGATGCGATCGCCGAGCAGGGACAGCAGCGCCTCGCAGGCGGGCGATTCGGCATGCCGCGTCAGGTCGAGCGCCGGCACGCCGCGCTGCGCGCCGAGCGTCACTTCATGCTCTAGCCGCGACAGCGGGCTGTCGCTCGCGCTCTTCAGCGCCTGCACCCATTGCCGGCCTTCGCGCCGCAGGCGCACGACGAAGCCGGCCGGCGCCAGCGCGCCATCGGCTGAATCGAAGTACAGCGCCCGCAGGCGCCGGGTGGTGCAGCGCCCGCGCAGCATCGCCGTCTGCACGGCGCTGCGCTGCTGCGCTGGAACCTGCAGCTTGATTTCGATTTCGGGCTTCACGGTCGAACAACAACACGCGGGCCCCCATTGTGTCGCCGCGCCGCGAGGCTCACCCGCCGGCGCGGGCTGGGCTCAAGGCGCCAGCGCCGGTGCGTGCGCCCGCGGCGTGGTCATCGCCGAGGCCTGCAACCGGTTGCTGCCGTGGCTGACTTCAAACGCCACGCCGAAGGTCTGGATGTTGCTGACGCTGGCCACGGTGTCGACATACCACCACTCGCACACCGCGCGCTCGCGCGTCACGTCGAGCAGCATGTAGCCGCGGCGGTTCAAGTCGATGTACTTGAAGTGCGGGTTGACGCTGCGCAGGAACGCCGCCGTGCTGCCCGTCGGGTCGTCGAGGCCGGGCGAGCTGACCGAGGTGCCGACGAACTCGACGGCGCGCGAGCCTTCGCCGGTGGCGGCGTCGTAGCCGCCGCTGAAGGGGTCGGGATTGTTCGGGTCCTGCGACAGGTCGGCCGCCCACGAGCTGTGGATGTCGCCGGTGAGGATGACGCAGTTGTTCACCGGCGGGTGCTGCGCGTCGCCTTTGAACACGTTGTAGATGCGGTCGCGCGCCGGCTGGTAGCCGTCCCACTGGTCGCTGTTGAAGAACAGCCCGCCGCCGGCCGCCCGCGGCGCAGCCTGCGCCTTGAGCTGCGCGAACATCACGCCCTGACCGATGAACTTCCAGCGCGCGTTGGACGTGCGCAGGCGCTCGGCCAGCCACGCTTCCTGCTCGGGCCCGAGCAACGTGCGGGCCGGGTTGTTGAACTCGCCCACCTGCGCGAACACATTGCCCAGCCCCGGCACCGGAATCGTCGCCGGCAGTTGCTGGGAACGCGCGCTCAAGCGCTCTTCGAGCATCGCCAGGTCGATCAGATCGCCGAAGCGAAAGGCGCGTTGGTTGCGGCGCGGCTGCGAGCGGTCGGGCACGCGCACCGGCATCCATTCGTAGTACGCCTGCAAGCCGACGTTGACGCGATCGGCCCAGGTGCCTTCGGCGCCTTCGGTGTGGTTCTGCGCGCCGTTGACCCACGAGTCGTTGGTGATCTCGTGGTCGTCCCAGATGCAGATCATCGGGTGTTGGCGGTGCACCTCCTGCGAATCGGCATCGCGCTTGTACTGCGCGTGGCGGGTGCGATAGTCGCCGAGCGTGACCATCTCGTTTGGCGGCTCGGGGCTGCGCGCGCTGCCGTACTGGTTGGGGCCGTACTCGTACAGGTAGTCGCCGAGGTGGATCACGGCGTCGAGGTCGGCGCGCTCGGCGATGCGCCGGTAGGCGTTGAAGTAGCCGGCGGCATGGTTGGAGCAACTGACCACGGCCAGGCGCAGGCGCGGCGTTGCGCCGGCGGGCAGCGTGCGCGTGCGGCCGATCGGCGAGCGCACGCCGCGCGACTCGAAGGCGTAGTAGTAGGTGGTGCCGGGATGCAGGCCGTGCGCATCGACCTTGACCGTGTAGTCGCGCTCGGGGCCGGTGCGCACGCGACCGCGCTCGACGACATGCCGCAGCCGCGGATCGGTGGCGACCACGTAGCGCACGTTCACGCGCCGGGTCCGCGCCTCGGGCGTGACGCGCGTCCACAGGATGACGCGGCGTGCCAGCGGGTCGCCGCTGGCCACGCCGTGCAGGAAGCCGACACCGCCGGCGCGGTCCTCGTCATCATCGTTATCACGATCGTCGTCGTGCGCCGCGGCGAGCATCGGCGCCACGGCCAGCGCCGCGGCGGCCGACCCGCTCTTGGTGAAGAATGCGCGCCGGCTGGTGCCGGGCGGCGTGCGCTTGACGTGTGCGGGGCGGCCCATCGACAGTCCTTTTGGTTGGCGGGTCGGCGACACGCCAACGCTCGGTGCTTCAGTGTCGTGTCGCTGTTTGACACTTTGAAGAAAGAGGCCACCTGCCGAGCGGCACCGCGTGGCTGCGCACGCGCATACGCGCGGCCTGGCAGCCCGATCTCTTCGGGCGACGACGGCGGGCCAGACCACAACCACCGCGCGGCCGGCAAACCGGTCAGCGTGCAGTTCGGACGCGCGATGCTCGGTGAGCGAAGAAGGCGCCACTGTGTGCCGGCTCGGCCATTACTACTACTAATTTCGGAGTTCAATGAATGGCTTGCTGTATGAGAGGGGTTGAGTCAAAATTTCGGAATTCAATAAATTTATGGGAAATGTAGTCTGAAACGCAAGCTCTGAATGAAACTCCGAAATGAATCCAGATCCGCAAACTGCTTCTCATCCGGTGCGCCTCGAACGCCCCGCTGATCTCGGCGCTTTAGTCAAAACGCGCCGCCGCGAGCAATCACTTCGCATCGACGACGCAGCAGCTCTCAGTGGTGTCTCTGTCGATCTGCTCTCGCGGCTGGAGAACGGCAAGGGCTCGGTGCGGTTCGACAAGCTACTTGCCGTGTTGGACGGCCTGGGCTTGGCTGTCGTCGTTGGCCCCAAAGATCACCCCTTTCTGCAACCGCCAGCACCAGCTCACACGAAGCGCCCGTGACCATGGCAGCCATCCCGGCCCACTCGCTCACCCTATGGGCGGACAACCGCAAGGTTGCGGAACTCGGCTACGAGCCGAAGAACGATGCCTGGTCGCTCGAGTACGACTCTGCGTGGATCGACGCACCGCAAGCCTTCCCTCTGTGCCCCGCACTCCCGCTCGAGCGGCCTGCCGCCGGCTATGCCGCCGGCGTCGTCAAGCGCTTCGTGGAGAACCTGTTGCCTGAAGGCCGGGCGCTCGATGTCATCGCCACGACCTATCGCGTGTCCAAGTCAAACATCTACGCTTTGATCAACGCGCTGGGG
>CADEEN010000159.1 GCA_902826345.1 uncultured Burkholderiales bacterium
CCTGGTTGCTGCGCGTGCGCGCCGACGATTGGCGCAGCACCCTGGCGCTGTCGGTCGTGATGGCGGGCTTCTGCGCGCGTGAACTCGATTGGCACAAGGCGTTCACCGGCACCAGCGTGCTGCGCGTCAGCTGGTACGGCGGTCCGGCGTCGCCGACGGCCAAGCTGGCTGCCGCGCTCGTGGTGCTGTCGGTGCTCGCGGCACTGGCCTGGCTGCTGCTGCGCCACACCCGCGCGCTGTGGGCGGCATGGCAGCGGCGCGAGCCGGCTGCGGTGACGGTGGTGGCCTTCGTCGCGCTGCTGGTGCTGGCCAAGACGCTGGATCGATCGGTCGGTCTGCTGACCGATGACCTGGGCGTGGCCGTGCCGCTGCACTGGAAGGCGCTGCGCACGGCGTTCGAAGAGTGGTTCGAGCTCGGCCTGTCGATGCTGCTGCTGCTCGGGTTGTGGCAGCACCGCGCGGCGGTGCGTGCGCCGACAATCGAGCCGCCATGCGCGTCGCCGACTACCTCAAGCTCTCCATCGCGGTCGCGCTCGCCACCATCGCGCTGAAGACCGGCGCCTGGCGGCTGACCGGCTCGGTCGGCCTGCTGGCCGATGCGATGGAGTCGATCGTCAACCTCGCCGGCGCGATGTTCGCGTTGTGGATGGTCACCGTGGCGGCGCGGCCTGCCGACGAGGACCATCCGTTCGGCCACCACAAGGCCGAGTACTTTTCGAGCGGCTTCGAGGGCGTGCTGATCTTCATCGCCGCGCTGGCCATCGTCTGGGCGGCCGTCAATCGACTGCTGGCGCCGCAGCCGCTGGAGCGCTTGTCGCTCGGCTTGATGCTGTCGGTGATCAGCTCGGCGATGAACGGCGCGCTGGCGGTTGCGATGTTGAAGAAGGCGCGCGAGCACCGCTCGATGGCGCTCGAAGGCGACGCGCGCCACCTCTTCACCGACGTTTGGACGTCGGCCGGCGTCGTGATCGGCCTGCTCGCGGCCGCGGCCACCGGCTGGATGTGGCTCGACCCGCTGATCGCGATCGCAGTGGCTGCCAACGTCGCCCGTGAAGGCTTTTCCCTCGTGCGCCGTTCGGCCGACGGCTTGATGGACAGCGCTCTCGATGCCGCCACGCAACAGCAGATCGACGAGGTGTTGAAGGGCTTCGAACAGCCGCCGACGCTGCGCTTCGACCACGTCAACTCGCGCCGCGCCGGTCAGCGCCTGTTCGTCGATCTGCACATGCACATGCCGCCGAGCTGGTCGTTGCAACGCGCGGCGGCGCTGCGCACATCGGTCGAGCAGGCGTTGATGGCGGCGGTGCCGGGGCTGCGGGCGACGATCCAGCTGCTGCCGATGGACGTCGAAGCGCATTTCGACGACCAGGCAGAGGTGACGTTGTGATCGCTTTGATCCAGCGCGTGCGCGGCGCACATGTCGATGTCGCCAACGTGCGCGTCGGTGAGATCGGCCACGGGCTGCTGGTCTTTGTCTGCGCTGAGCCGCAGGACGACGAAGCCATCGCCGACAAACTCGTGGCGAAGCTGCTCAAGCTGCGCATCTTTGCCGACGACGCCGGCAAGATGAACCGCAGCCTGCAGGACGTGCAGGGCGGCCTGCTGATCGTCTCGCAGTTCACGCTGGCCGCCGACACGAGTGGCGGCAACCGGCCGAGCTTCATCGGCGCTGCGCCGCCGGCACTCGGCCAGGCGCTTTACGAGCGTGTGATCGACACGGCGCGGTCAACGCACCCGCAAGTCGCGTGCGGCGAGTTCGGTGCCGACATGAAGGTGCATCTGGTCAACGACGGACCGGTGACCATTCCGATTCGAATCCCATAAGCGGACAAGGCCACCAAAGGCGGCCCTGTCAACTGTGGTGAAACCCTCAATCCGCGTATTGGCCCGCGGCCTTGATCGCCGGGCCCCACTTGTTGATCTCGGCCTCGACGAATTTCTTGTGCTCCGCCGGTTTCAGGCGGTTGTCCGTGACGACCACCGCGCCCAACGCCTCCTGGCGCTTGATGAACTCGGGATCCTTTAGCGCCGCCGCCAGTGCCGCATTGATCTTGTCCTGCACCGCCTTTGGCGTGCCTTTGGGCGCATACAAAGCGTGCCAGATGGACACGTTGAAGCCCTTCAAGCCCGACGCATCGAGTGTCGGCAGCTTGGACAGCGCCGGCGTCGTCAGCGGCTTGAGCGTCGTCACGGCATAGGCCTTGACCTTGCCGCTCTCGATCTGCCCGGTGGTGTTGGTGGTCTGGTCGCACATGATGTCGACCTGGCCGCCGAGCAGGTCGGTCATTGCCGGGGCGGTGCCTTTGTAGGGCACGGTGGTCATCTCGATCTTCAGGCTCTGCTGCAGCAGCAGGCCGCACAGGTGCGATGCGGCGCCGAGGCCGGCGTTGGCCAGATTGATCTTGCCCTTGTTGGCCTCGAGCCACTTCACCAGTTCGGCGTAATTGTTGGCCGGCAGTGTCGAGCGGCCGATCAGTGTCATCGGCACTTCGTTGATCATGCCGAGGTACTCGAAGTCATCGAGCGTCTTGTAGGGCAGGCTGCGGTACAGGCCGGGCGACGTGGCCATGCCGATGTGGTGCAGCAGCAGGGTGTGGCCGTCCGGCGCGGCCTTGGCCACCTTGCCGGCGCCGAGCGTGCCGCCGGCGCCGCCGACGTTTTCGATGATCACGGTCTGGTTGTTCAGGCCTTTGCGCAGCACTTCGGCGAAGTCGCGCGCCACCTTGTCCGTGGGGCCGCCGGCCGCGAACGGCACGACGATGGTGACCGGCTTGTCCGGGTACCCCTGGGACAGGGCGGCGGTGGCGGCCAGCGTGGCGGCCAGGGCGATGAGGGTGCGCTTCATGTGAGGTGTCTCCTGACTGCGAAAGTTGCGGAAGGAATCGTAGGCCAGTGCGTGCGGCCGATGTCATCGGTAACTACTTAGAGACTTCACTTCATGAAGCCCGGCAACCACAACGCCAGCGGCTGGAATTCGAGGACAACCACCAGCGCGACGATCAGCGCGGCGACGAACAGCCAGACGCCCTTGAAGATCTGCGCCAGCGACACCGTCTTCAGCAGCGCATTGAGCACGAACAGGTTCATGCCCACCGGCGGCGAGATCAGGCCGATCTGCACGACGAGCACGATCAGCACGCCGAACCACACCGGGTCGAAGCCCAGGCCGACGACGATCGGGAAGAACACGGGGATCGTCAGCAGCACCATCGACAGCTCTTCCATGATCGTGCCGAGCAGCACGTAGATCAGCATCATCGCGCCGATGATCGCCAGCGGCGGCAGCCCCAGGTGCAGCAGCCACTCTTTCAGGTCGCCGGGCATGGTGGTGAAGTTGATGAAGCTGGAGAAGATCATCGCCGCGATCAGGATCGTGAACAGCATCGCCGTCGTGCGTGCGCTTTCCACCAGCACCTCGAACAGCACGCGCCACGTCAGCGCGCGGCGTGCCAGCGCAAAGAAGAACGCGCCCGAGGCGCCGATGCCTGCGCCCTCGGTGGCGGTAAAGACGCCACCGTAGATGCCGCCGAGGACGATGACCACGAGCAGCGCCACGCCCCAGATGTTGCGCACCGCGCGCATGCGGTCAGGCCATGACGTGCGTTCGCCCGCGGGGCCTGCTTTCGGGTCGCGCCAGCTGATCCAGGCCACCGCGCCCATCATCATCAGCGCGCACAGCAAGCCCGGGAGCACGCCGGCGGCGAACAGCTTGCCGATGTGCGTCTCGGTGACGATGCCGTAGATGACCAGGATCGTCGACGGCGGAATCATGATGCCCAGCGTGCCGCCGGCGGCGATGACGCCGGTGGACAGGTAGTCGGCGTAGCCGAGCTTGCGCATCGCCGGGTAGGCGACCTTGCTCATCGTCGCCGCGGTCGCGATCGAGCTGCCGCAGATCGCGCCGAAGCCCGCGCAGGCCAGCACCGTGGCGTGCGCCAGGCCGCCGCGCACATGGCCGACGAAGGCGTAGGCGGCGCGGAACAACTCCTGCGCCAGACCCGCGCGGGCGACGAAGTTGCCCATCAGGATGAACAGAGGCACCACCGACAGCGTGTATGCAAAGCCGGTCTCGTAGATCACCTGCGAGGTGCTGGCGGCGGTGGCCGGCCAGCCGCGCATCAGACCCAGGCCGACGAAGCCGACCGCGCCCATCGCAAACGCCAGCGGGATGCGCAGCAGCGCGAGCACGAAGATGGCGCCGAAGCCGATCAGCGACTCCGTCATGTCTCTTCGACGCCGATGTGATGGTGCGTCGCCGGCGCCGCCAGCAGCAGCAGGTGCACCAGCGCCGTCAGCCCGCACAGCGCGCTCATCAGGTAGACGAACGGCCCCTGCGCGATCTTCAGTTGCGACGTGGTGTCGCCGTACTCGGTCATCTGCCCAGCCTTGACCCACATCAGCCAGGCCACGCCGGCCAGCGCCAGCGCGCACAGCAGATCGACCACGGCATGTTGGACGCGGCGCAGGCCGCGCGGCAGCAGCGGGTCGAGCGAGTCGAAGACCACATGCTCGCCGCGCAGCGACACCAGCGGCAGACCAGCGAAGATCACCACCACCATCAGCAACTCGGTCAGCTCCAAAGAGCCGGGTACCGAGGTGCTGATCAGCTTGCGCCCGCTGACGTCGATCAGCGTCAGCACCATGATCGAGAACAGCGCGCTCGCCGCGAGCGCGCTGCACAGAACGTCGAGGAGCTGCTTCAGCCGGTGCGTCACCGGGCGAGCTTACTTCTCTAGTTTCTTGATCTCGGCGCGGTACTCGGCGAGCACCTTCTTCGCGTCCTTCAGGCCCTTGGCCTCGGCCGCCGCGGCCCACTTGTCTTCGACCGCGCTGGTCTGGTCACGCACCGCCTTGACGAAGGCCGGGTCGGCCTGCGTGAACTGCACGCCCGCGGCCTGCATGAAGGCCATGCCACGGCGGTCGACCTTGTCCCAGCCGCGGCCGAACATGCGCGCCGCGTACTCGCCCGACAACTCGTCGATCGCCTTCTTCACGTCGGCCGGCTGCTTGTCGTACGTGGCCTGGTTCATCATGAAGACGAAGGCGGTGTTGTACAGGCCGCCGGGGAAGCTGGTGGCGTACTTGACCGTCTTGTCGAGCTTGAAAGACTCGACCGATTCGGCCGGGAACAGCGTGCCGTCCATGACGCCGGTGGACAGCAGCTCGTAGCTCTCGGGCGCCGGCTTGAGCGTCACGTTCATGCCGAGCGACTTGCTGATCTCGTTGACCATGCCGCCGCCGACGCGGAACTTCAGGCCGGCGAGGTCGTCGGCCTTGGCGATCGGCCGCTTGGTGTTGAAGACGATGCCGGGGCCGTGCGTGAACACCGCCAGCACCTTCACGCCCTGGTGTTCGGCAGCGATCGCCGGGTACTTGGCGTACATGCGCTGGAAGGCCACCGACGTCGGCTCCGACGAGTTGCCGAGGAACGACACCTCGGCCATCTGCGTCGTCACGAAGCGGCCCGGCGTGTAGCCCTGCACCGTGAACGACAGGTCGGCCAGGCCGTTGCGCACCGCGTCGAAGGTGCCCGGCGGCGCCGACACCGCACGCGGCAGGATGTTGCACTTGACCTTGCCGCTGGTCTTCTTCTCCAGCTCGCCGCACCACTCCTTCTGCGTCTCGGACAGGATGTGCGTCGGCGACAGCCAGCTCGACGCGGCGAGCACGGTTTGTGCTCTAGCCGGCCCGACGGTGATGACCAGCGTGGCCAGGGCCAAACCGACGGTACGAGAGAACGGGGCAAGCTGCATGAGGGCTCCAACGAAATGTGAATCAGTGTCGAACGGTATCGATTGTCGAAGTCGCCGCGGCGGCAGGCGCTTGTGGTTTTCCTTGACGGCGCGCCGGCACGGGTCGCGCGTTCGGCCCCAGCGCCTTTTGTCGCGCCGGCGTCACAACCTACGTAACGACACTGATTTTGCCGTGCAATCCATCACGATCCGGCTATGCAACGGCCGCCCGGCCGCGGGAGGGCCCCGCCTTTCGGGGGACGCGGTGGGCAGGCAGGCTGCCTAGCATCCGCACCACTCCTTGTTGCGCGACACCACCCCATGCACACCCCGACCCACAGCAAATCCGAAGACCCAGCCCGTATCGATCTGCGCGCCGCCGTTTCGACGCTCGATGCCGCCGAGGCTGCGGCCGACCCGGCGCGCTTGAGTCAGGCCCTGGCCGAGGTCAGCCGCTGTCACCGTGCCGTCGGCGCCCTGGCCGAGGCCGATTGGTATGCCAAGCGCGGCCTGTCCGTGGCGCGCACCATCGGCGCCGTGGATGCCAGCGTCGATGCGCTGTGCCACCTGGCCGAGCTGGCGCTGGAGCGCGCCGAGCGGCTCGACGAGCAAGACGAGACCCGCGGCGCGCACCGCCTGCGCGATGCCGTGCGGGACCACGGTTATGAAGCGGCGCAATTGGCGCGCCACACCGCCGACCCGCAATGGGAAGTGACCGTGCTGCTGCGCGTGGCCGACCTCTTCGACCGCCTCGGCGACCACGAAGACGCGATCGCGCTGCAGTGTCGGGCGATGGGACTGATGAGCGGCACGTCGGACAAGCCGACCTTGGCGAAAGCCGCTTGAACTAGCGACCCAAGACCGGCGCGAGCGCTTCGCCGGTGTGTGTGCCGGCCGCGACGATCTGCTCTGGCGTTCCCGCCGCGACCACGTGGCCGCCCGCCGCACCGCCTTCCGGCCCGAGGTCGATCACCCAATCCGCTTCAGCGATCACATCCAGATCGTGTTCGATGACGATCACGCTGTGCTCGCCGTTCACCAGCCGGTGCAGCACGCGGATCAGGCGCTCGACGTCAGCCATGTGCAGGCCGACGGTGGGTTCGTCGAGCACGTAGAGCGTGTGAGGCGGCTTCTGGCCGCGTCGCGTCACGTCATCACGAACTTTCGACAGTTCGGTGACGAGCTTGATGCGCTGCGCCTCGCCGCCTGACAGCGTCGGTGACGGCTGGCCGAGCGTCAGGTAGCCGAGGCCGACGTCCTTCAGCAGTTGCAGCGGGTGCGCCACCGCCGGCATCGAAGCGAAGAACTCGACCGCCTCGTCGACTTCCATGCGCAGCACGTCGCCGATCGACTTGCCGCGCCAGCTCACCGCCAGCGTTTCCGGGTTGAAGCGCTGGCCGTGGCAGGACTCGCAGGGCACTTTGACGTCAGGCAGGAAGCTCATCTCGATCGTGCGCACGCCCTGGCCTTCGCAGGTCGGGCAACGGCCCTCGCCGGTGTTGAAGGAAAAGCGGTTCGGCGCATAGCCGCGCGCTTTGGCTTCAAGCGTTTCGGCAAAAAGTTTCCGGATCGCGTCCCAGAAGCCGATGTAGGTCGCGGGGCACGAGCGTGGTGTCTTGCCGATCGGCGTTTGGTCGACTTCGAGCACGCGATCCACCGCTTGCCAGCCCTCGATCGCATCGCAGCCGGAGACGGCCGACTTGCCGCCCGACGAGACGAGCGCGGCCACGCTGTCCAACAGCACATCGCGCGCCAGTGTGCTCTTGCCCGAGCCCGACACGCCGGTGACGGCAACCAACCGCTGCAGCGGAAAGCGCATGTCGAGCGCCTTCAGGTTGTGCAGCGTCGCGCCCTTGACCGACAGCGCCTTGTCTTTGCCGTTGATCGCGCGCCGCTTCTGCAACGGGTGCTTCAGCGGCTGTGCGAGAAACTTTCCGGTCACCGAGTCCGCATTCGCCGACAACGCATCCACCGAGCCTTGCGCAACGACACGCCCGCCGCGCTTGCCGGCGCCGGGCCCGATGTCGATGACGTGATCGGCGCGGCGGATCGTGTCTTCGTCGTGCTCGACGACGACCAGCGTGTTGCCTTGGCTGCGCAGATGCGTCAGCGCGTCGAGCAGCACGCGGTTGTCGCGCGGGTGCAGGCCGATGGTCGGCTCGTCGAGCACGTAGCACACGCCTTGCAGGTTGCTGCCGAGCTGCGCTGCGAGGCGGATGCGCTGCGCTTCGCCACCGGACAAAGTCGGCGCGGCGCGGTCGAGCGTCAGGTAGCCGAGCCCGACCTGCTCGAGAAACTCGAGGCGGCTTTCGATTTCGGTGACGACGTCGCGCGCGATGCCGGCTTCGCGGCCGATCAGCTCGAGACCTTTCACCCATCGCCGCGCATCGCCGACCGCCCACGCCGCCACGCTGCCGATCGGCTCGCCGCCGAAGGTGACGCCGCGTGCCACCTTGTTCAGTCGCGTGCCCGCGCATTCAGGGCAGGGCGTGCCGGCCAAGCCTTCGACCTCGGCCTCTTCGCTCGGAAAACTCTGCTCGCGGCCACGCTCGTTGTCGTCGCGTTTCGAATCGTCGAGTGCCTTGCGCTGTTCGCGCGTCAGCGTCAGCCCGGTGCCGACGCAGCTCGGGCACCAACCGTGTTTGCTGTTGTACGAGAACAGGCGCGGGTCGAGTTCGGGATAGCTCGTGCCGCAAGTCGGGCAGGCGCGTTTGGTCGAGAACACCTTGACGCTGCCGATGCCGACGGTCGACGTTGCCGCTTCCATCGCGCCCTGCAGGCCATCGAGCGGCGCCAGCAGATGCATCACGCCTTTGCCGAGGTCGAGCGCTTTCGCGAGCAGCGTGCGCAGCTCGGCTTCGTTCGCCGGATCGATCACCAGGTCACCGACCGGCAACTCGATCGTGTGCTCCTTGAAGCGGTCGATGCGCGGGAACGGATCGACTTTCAGGAACTCGCCGTCGATGCGCAGATGCGAGTGGCCGCGCGCCTTCGCCCACTTGGCGAGGTCGGTGTAGACGCCTTTGCGATTGACGACCAGCGGCGCGAGCAGCCCGACATGCTCCCCTCTGTGATCGCGCAGCAGTTGCGCCGCAATGCTCTCGGTACTCTGCGGCACTACGGCGGTGCCGTCCTTCGCGCAGTGCTGGATGCCGAGCTTGACCCACAGCAGGCGCAGGAAATGCCAGACCTCGGTGACGGTGGCCACCGTGCTCTTGCGCCCGCCGCGCGACAGCCGCTGCTCGATGGCCACCGTCGGCGGGATGCCGTACACCGCATCGACCTCCGGCCGTCCCGCCGGCTGCACGATGCTGCGTGCGTACGCATTCAATGATTCGAGATAGCGCCGCTGGCCTTCGTTGAACAGGATGTCGAAGGCCAGCGTGC
>CADEEN010000160.1 GCA_902826345.1 uncultured Burkholderiales bacterium
GCGAGGGCGGGCACGCCGCCACGCGCTGCTCGGAGTGGGGACCGCGCGCGCTGTGCCAGTTCGATCTTCAGCTCGACGGCGGCGTGCTGTTGAGTGGCGCTTGCGGCAACGCCGGCGAGCTGGCCAACACTTTCGAGATCGTCGGCACGCGCGGTTCGATCACGCTGCCTGCTCCGTTTTTCAAGGCGCACGCGTTCGCGCTGCGCGCGCTGCCGGAAGCGACCGCTGCCGTCGGCCTGTCGCGTCATGACAGCGATGCAGCATCGTGGGTGGCGCAAGCCAAGCGCGTCAAGCGCCGACTGCAGCCACTGTCGGGCGCGTTGCGCGCAGCGCGTTCGTCACCGTTCAACTTCCCCGGCAACGGCTACCAGTTCCAGTTCGCCGAAGTGGCGCGCTGCCTGGCCGCCGGCCGCACGCAGAGCGAGACGATGGGCTGGGCCGACTCACTGGCGCTGGCGCGCGCGCTGTCCCGCGCCAGCGACGCCACGCAATGGATTTCTCGCACATGAGCCACGCTCCAGCCGCGAGCGGCACGCGCCGCATGGCCTACCTGTCGGCGCAGCACCCGATGCTGTCGATGATCTTCATCGTGCGCGAGATCGCGGCGCTGGAGCAGCTCGGCTTCGACATCGAGGTGGCGTCGGTCAACAACGGCGACCGGCCGCGCGACAAGCTGACGGCGATCGAAGCGGCGCAGGCCGACAAGACCTACTACATCAAGGCGCATGGCCTGGCCGGCGCGCTGGCGGCGCATGCGCACACGCTGTGGACGCGCCCGCTGCGCTACCTGCGCGGTTGGCGCTACGCGCTGTCGCTCGCCGGGTTCGATCTGCGCGCGCTGGCCATGCAGGGCCTGTACCTGACCGAGGCGCTGATGCTCGGCCGCTGGATGCAGCGCCGCCAGCTCGCGCACGTGCACGTGCACCTCGGCTCGCAGCCGGCCACGGTCGGCCTGCTCGCCAAGCAGGTCTTCGACATCGGCCTGTCGATCACCGTGCACGGCGCCGACGAGTTCTACGACGCCTGGCGGCAGCACCTGGCGCAGAAGGTGGCGCATGCCGACTTCATCGTCTGCATCAGCGATTTCGCGCGCAGCCAGTTGATGTTCTGCTCGGATTCGAAACACTGGCACCGCCTGGTGGTCTCGCGCCTGGGCATCGACGTGACGCTGTTCCATCCGCGACCCTACGCACGCACACGCGCCGACCAGCCGTTCCACATCCTCTGCGTCGGCCGCCTGTCTCCTGCCAAAGGGCAGCAGTTGCTGATCGAGGCGGTGGCGCGGCTGCGCAGCAGCGGCCGGCCGGTGACGCTGGACATCGTCGGCGCCGGCATCAACATGCCCGTGCTCGAGGGGCTGTTGCAGCAGCACCGCGTCGCCGACGTGGTCACGCTGTCGGGCCCGGTCAACCAGGACCGCATCCGTGAGCACTACGCGCGCGCCGATTGTTTTGCGATGGCGAGTTTTGCCGAGGGCGTGCCGGTGGTGCTGATGGAAGCGATGTCGATGCAGATTCCCTGCGTCACCTCGCACATCACCGGCATCCCCGAACTGATCACGCACGACGAGACCGGCCTCTTGACGCCGCCATCGAACGTCGATGGCCTGGTCGAGCAACTCGACCGCCTGATCGCCGACCCCGCGCTGGCGCGCCGCCTCGGCGAAGCGGCGCGGTTGCAGGTGCAGCGGCACTACGACTTGCAGAGCAACGCGGTCAAGCTGGCGGCGATCTTTGCGGAGCGGGTCGAGGATTCGCCGCGGCTTACCCGAGCAAGTTGAGCCGCCAACGCGCCGCGTCGTCGAAGCGGCCGACGTTGATGCGCGGCAGCTCGAAGCGCGAGCCGTCGCGCCGCCACAGGCCCTTGTTCGTCGTCACCGCGCTGGCCAGGCCGAGACCGGGCAGCGCTGCGGCGAGTTCGGCGTTGTAGTTGCCGTTGGGGTAGGCGAAGTGCGTCACCACGCGCCCGGTCCATTCGGCGAGCAGCGCCAGCGACTGCGCGATGCTGTCGCGCGCCGCATCGATGCCGATGCGGTCGAGCAACTGGTGGCCGTGCGAGTGGCTGCCGATCGTCACCCAGCGTGATCGCGCGAGTTCGCGCATCTGGGCGACTGTCAGCGGCGTCAGCGCGTCGTGGCGCGGGCGACGATGGCCGACGGTCGCAGCGACGATGCGTTCGGCGAGCGCGTCGCGCGCTGCCGGCTGCAACGCCTTCATCGCTTCGAGCAGCGCCGAGATGCGCAGCCAGTTGGCCTCGCCGCGCTCGGTATTGAGCGTGATGCGGCCCAAGCCGGCGTCGCCGGTGTCGAGCGTCAACGGCTCGGCCGTCTGCACGGCGTTGACGACGGCATCGAACCAGTACGGCACACCGCTGTGCACATGGCCGGTGGCAACGTACAGCGTCACCGGCAGCGCCTCGCGTTCGACGATCGGCAGCAGGTGCTCATGCCAGCCGTTGTGGCCGTCGTCGAAGGTCAGCACGGCTTGCAGCTTGTTCGACGCTGTGCCCGACAACGCATCGTCGAGGCTGACGATGTCGTAGTCGCTGCGCAGCCGTTCGACCTGCGCCAGGAAGTCGCCACGACGCAGCACCGTCCAGGCGTCGAAGTCTTCGTCGTCGGCGCCGAGCGTGTGGTAGGTCAGCAGCGTCACCGGCTTGCCGCGCAGCGCGCGCGCGCGCAACGCGGCGTACGGCGCGTCGGCGGTCAGCGCGCGCTTGGCCAGCGTCTTCAGCGCCTTCACGCCAGCACCACCGCCCACGACGCCACGAGGTCATCGCCGGCCTGCGGCGAGTGCACGAGCAAGGTCCAGCGGCGCTGTGCGGTCGTCACCTGCACGCGCGACAGCGCTGCATCGGCGCCGCATTCGAAAGCCGACGGCGGCAGCGACAGGCCCAGGCCGGTGGCCTTCATGCAGGCTTCCTTGCGCGTCCAGCAGCGCAGGAATCCGCGCGCGCCGTGCTCTCGTGCCACGGCGTCGCGTTCGCGCGGCGTGAAGTGCAGTTGCGCCAGCTCGTCGGCATCGGCCATCGGCTGCAGCGGCTCGACATCGACGCCGATCTCGTGCGTGTCCGACAGCCCGATCAGCGCAGTGCCGCCGCGCCGGCTCAGGTTGAAGTGCGGCGGCGGCGACGCCAATGCAGGTTTGCCGTTGGCGCCGGCACTCCCCACTTCATGCGTGCCGAGCAGATGGCGCAGCGCGGCGTGCGCAGCGAGGTAGCGCCGGCCGTCGTTCGCGCGCACGAAGCGCGCTGCGCGCTGCTGCTCGGCTGCGGTCGGCACGTCATCGTCGAAACGCGCCGCGTCCAGATCGACGCGCCACAAGCGCAGATCGATGCCCTGCGCCGCCAGGTCGCCGCCCGGGTCGAGCACCTCGAGACTCACTTGTATTCGATCAACGCCGAGCGCCGCGCCATCAAGCGCTGCCGCCAATAGCGCAGGTGGCCGGCGGCTTCGGGAAAGTAGCCGAGCGTCGTGAAGACCGACTTCAGCGCGCGCTCGCGCGGCGCGCCGCGCTGGCGAAAGTACAGGCGCAGCATCTGCAGCGGATACAGCCCGGCCAGCAACAGGAACCACGGCGAGACGGCCAGCGACAGCACGGCGATCAACGCCGGCAGCGCCATGCCCCACAGGCGCGAGCGCCGCGACTCGCGCACCCAGTGGCGCTCCGGCGGCGCGCCGAAGAGGTGCGAGCATTCGGCGAAGGCGTAGCCGGTGCGCTTGGTGCGCATCCACCACTGCCCCCAGCGCAGGATGGCCGCGTCGTGCAGCGTCATCGGCGCGTCGAGGCAACGGATCGTCCCGCCATGGGCACGGATGCGGATGCACAGCTCAGGCTCCTCGCCGGCGATCAGGTCTTCGCGGTAGCCGCCGGCGCGGCGCAGCGCCTCGGTGCGCATCATCACGTCGCCGCCGCAGGCGCGCACCTCGCCCGGCGGCACGTTCCACTCCATGTCGCACAGGCGGTTGAAGACCGAACGATCGGGGTAGCGCTCGCGGCGGCGGCCGAACACCGCGGCCACCGTCGGGTGGCCGCGCAGGAAATCGCGCGCGGTGTCGAGCCAGCCGGCATCGACCTCGCAATCGCCATCGACGAATTGCAGGAACTCGAGCTCGGGCTTCAACTTCAGCGCCAGCACCGCGCCGGCGTTGCGCGCCCGCGCCGCGGTGAACGGCGTGCTCATGTCCAGGGCCACCAGCTCCGCGCCGAGCGACTTCGACATCGCCACCGAGCCGTCGGTCGAGCCCGAGTCCACATAGACCACCAACGCGACGCGGCCGATCACCGACTCCAGGCAGCGGCGCAGGCGCTCGCCTTCGTTGCGGCCGATGGCGACGACGGCCACGTCGTGCAGCCTGGGGCGTGATGGGGACTCGGTCATGCCAGCGCTCGAATGTAGTTCACGCCAATCCACGCTCGGCCAGCAGGCGCGCGATCAGCGCATGGCGGCGGCAGTGCATGTCCTGGTGCGTCATCGCACGCGCCGTGGCCAGCGCGGCCAGTCCCAGCGCCTGCAACGCCGCTGGTTCGTCGGCAGCCGAGGCGATGGTCTGGGCCAGCGCCTTCGCATCGGCCGGCGCGAACAGGCGGCCGTTGACGCCGTCGGTGACACAGGTCTTCAAGCCCGGCGTGGCCGAGGCCAGCACCGGCAGCGCTTGCGAGTAGGCGTCGTAGACGATGCGCGGCTGCTCGTCGGCCAGGCTCGGCACGAGCACCGCGTCGAAGCGCCGCAACAGAGTGAAGAAGGGCTCGCCGTACGCCACGGGCTCGAGCACGTCGAGCTGCACGCGCTCGTCGCTCATGGCCGCCTGCTCGCGGCACACGCCTTCGAGATCACCGGCGCCGATGATCGACACCTGCACCCGCGTGCGGCCTTCGCTGCGCAGACGGTGCAGCGCGTCGAGCAGCACGTGGATGCCCTTGTCTTCCTGCAAGCGGCCGGCGAAGACGAGGCGCAGCGGCGCCGCATCGCGCGCGCGTTGCTGCCAGCGCGCCTGTGCTGCCGCATCGCTCTGCACGATCGCCTCGTCGATCCACGAGGCGTGCACGACATGGCCGCGCTCGGCGTGGCGCGGCATCAGGTCGCGCAAATAGCCTTCGTGGGTGAAGAAGGCGATGTCGGCCAGCGAGATCGTCCAGCGGTTGAGCGCCTCGACGGCCCGCGCCTGCCAGCGCCGCAGCGGCGACGCGCGCTCGCCGTGCGCGATGCGCCACGGCGAGGCTTCGACGTTGACCATCAGGCACTTGCCGCGCAGGCGCGCGATCAGGTTGGTCAGGTACGGCGTGTCGAGCGGCCACCATTGGCCGTAGAGCGAATGCACGAAGTCGCTGCGGCCGACGAGGCGCCAGAGTTGCCAGGCCGCGAGCGGCGCATCGAACAGAGCGAGCAGCGAGCGCTGCCGATAAGCGATCTTGACGAAGGCAAAGCCGTGCTCGTCGGCCGGCACCGCGTCCTCGGGCGCTTCGGTGGCACGCTCGAACGGACAGGCCACCGTCAGGTGGCGGATGTAGTCGGTGTGGCGCGCCAGGTCGACCGCCCACAGGCGCTCGATCCAGCGCCGGCCTTGGGCGTCGACGATCACCGGGACGTGAATCACCAGCAGGTAGTTGCAGGCCAGCGGTGGCAGCGGCGCTGTGGGTTGAAGGCTCATGGTGCAATCGAGGAATCTACCGCGAGCCCTTCGCAGCTCACGTCAAGCATTTCGCGATCGGCGGGCTTAAGCCACGCACATCCAAGCGACCGCCGCGGAGCTGGCTCTGCCAGGCCGCTGGCGGTGCCCCCTTGAGGGGGAAGCGGCGAAGCCGCATCGGGGGTGGGCCATCTACCGCGGTTTGTGCGTCTGGCCGCCCCACAAAGCGCGCGCGGTGCGACACGGCGCGCCTTCCCAGGCCGTGCCGCACGAAGTCTGCACCTGCGCGCACATGCCCTCGCCGGCTTCGCGCAAGGCGCGGTAGGCCTTGGCATCGACGCGGCCGACGCCGGCGATCAGCACCACCTCCGAGGCCGGCAGCTCGCTCTTGTCGTTCATCGCCCGGCAGGCGCTGCGCAGCATCGCATCGACGCAGCCGTTGTAGATCGCGCCGACCTGCGCCGCGCTGCCGGCGGCGGGTTGGTCGGCGCCGCAGGCGCAAAGCAAGATCAGCGCGCCGGCCCAGGCGACGAAACTCCTCACGAGGCGCTCTCCTGCGCCTTGAGCAC
Source organism: uncultured Burkholderiales bacterium (assembly GCA_902826345.1). Lineage (GTDB taxonomy): Bacteria > Pseudomonadota > Gammaproteobacteria > Burkholderiales > Burkholderiaceae_C > CADEEN01. The sequence goes on from CADEEN010000160.1 coordinate 6,199, forward strand.
GACGCTGATCGGCTGGTAGACCGCAGCATCCGAATTCGCCGGCTGCCTGTCGAGCTGCGGATAGCCCAGCCCACCCTGCACCTTGAACCAGACGAGGTGATTGGCCCGGTCTTGCCAGAGCCGCGTGCCCGGGCTGTCGATGACTTCGGCCAGGCTGCGCGCCGCGCTCATCGGCCGCGTCGTGCTCGGCTCGGGCGGCGCCTGGCGGCCGTGCTCGTAGCCGCCGACGGTGTGGCCGGTGGCGGTGGTGCGGCCGTCGAAGGCCACGGCCATCAGCAGCCAGTCGGTCGGGCGGTAGGCGTTGCCGACGGTCATCGCGAACCACTTCGGATTCGGCTTGCCCGGGAAGCGCAGCACGTAGCGCCCGCCGGGCCGGGCGGCGAAGTGGCGCATGTTGGGCAGCATCGTCGAGCTCGCGCCGTCGCCGACGCTCCAGGTGCCGATTGGTTCGCCGCCCGCGTCCAGGCGCGTGACCTCGGTCGGCGCCTTGAAAGCGTAGCGGCTGTTGTCGAAGTCGGTCTGGAAAGCGCCGACACCGTAGAACTCGCCGTCGCACGACAGCCCGTTCTTGCCCGCGGGCGCCACCGGCCGGCAGTTCGCGCCCGCGGTGAGGAAGGGTTGGTCGTAAACCCAGTAGTTGTTCTTCGGGCCCCAGTAGCCGTTCGGGTCCCACAGCGCGCCGGCCAGGCTCCAGTGGCGGTTGGCCAGCGGCAGGCCGTCGAGGCGCGGCGTCGGCGTGCGATAGCCGGGGTGGCTGGCGATCAGGCGGTTGTTGCCGTTGCGCAGCGTTCCTTTGTCAACCGCGTTGACGTAGTAGTCATCGGTGCGGAAGACGCCGCTCGACTGGCCTTCGACGAAGGCGAAGTTGACCACCGTGTTGTCGCGCATCGAGAACGTCGAGTGGTAGGTCGCAAAGGCCGACGGAGGCGCGGCCCGGGCCGGGTAGCTGCCGTGGTTCAAGCTGCGGCCGACGACGAGGCTGCGCGTGATGCGGCCGTCGTCGCCGGCGCCGGCGAAGTGCACGCCGGCGTTGTCGGCGCTGACCCACTCGCTGTAGTCGGGCAGCGCGACCCGGTTCCACAGGCCGTGCATGCCGTTCTTGTAGACGCTGTTGCGGCGCATCGCCATGCGCACCCTGTTGCCGGGGATGTTCTCCTTGCCTTCGGCGACGGGCGCGTAGGCGTTGGGCGCCACGCGGCCGGCGTCGTCGGTTGTGGCCCAGTCGAGGTTGATGCCGGGCTGGCCGTTGGAGTGGGCGACGTTGTCGTCGAAGACGCCGAGCGGCAGGCTGTCGGGCTGCAGCGCGACGCGACTCGATTCGCCGCCGGGCTTGCGCGGGAACGACAGCCAGAAGCCGTTGCCCTGGGCATCGCCGGCGAGATTGCCGCGCACGATGTTGTCCGGGTTGGTGATCCAGAAGCCCGACGGCCCGCCCTGGAAGACGCTCGGCCCTTCATGGAGTTTCAACACCTTGCCCGGCGCCGGGCTGCGGATCATCAAGGCCAGGTTGCCTTCGAGCACGTTGCGCCGCTCGACGGCGTCTTCGAGGAAGTAGGCGTGGCCGGCGACGTCGTGGCAGATGTTGTCCTTCACCTGCACGCCGTTGGTGGCGTGCAGCACGATGCAGCGGTTCGCACTCTGCCAGATGGCGCTGTTGCGGATGGCGTGGCCGGCGGCATCGCCGATCGGCTTGCCGTCGGCGTAGCTCAGCAGGTGCCAGTGCACAGGGTAGCGCGCCTGGACGCCGGCCTGGCCCATGCGGCGCATCTCGACGCCGTCGATGACCACCTTCGAAGGCAAGCCCATCACCATCACATGCGCGCCGAAGCCGCTCTTCCAGTGGCTGTCGTCCGCGCCCTGGATGACGATGCGGCGCGTCAGGTTGGCCACCGGCGCGCGTTCGTCGAGCACCGTCGGCGCGGGCGCCACGGGCGGCGTGTAGCCGGGCTCGGGGTCGAGGCTCATGCCGCGGCTTGTGACGTGCTGCAGGCGGCCCCAGCGCGCGGCGGTGAGTGGGTTGCGCGTGCTGATGCGCGCCGCGCCGGCGTCGCCGGCGAGGGTCAGGCGCTCGGTGGCGGCCACACCGTAGAAGTCGCTCGGGCCGACGGCGATGGTGTCGCCGGCGCGCCAGTCGGTGCTCGCCGCGAGCGTGAGTTGGCTGCTGCCGGCAGCCGCGTGATCGGCCAGGCGCGTCCACACCGGCTTGGGCGCCGCGCCGTGCAACTCGAGCCGGCCACCCTGCACGTTGAGGCCGCGCGCGACGCCGTCGTTGCCGCGCGCCAGCGGCACGCCGCTGAGCGTGATCGTCGCGCGGTGCTTGTGCGGCTCGGCAGCGCTGCCGATCAGCAAGGCGCCGCGCACCTGGATCGCAGCCGCTTTCAGTTCGACATCGGCCGCGGCAAATCGCAGCGTGCCCTCGATCGCCAGGTTGCCGAGTGCGGCCGTGTCGGTGTCGAGCAGCACCGTCGCCCCCGTCGGCACCACGACCTCGGCGCCCGCGCCGGGCACCTCGCCGCCCCAGGTCGCGGCATCGCTCCAACGCAGGGGCTTGTCGGCGGGGCGCGCAGCGCTCTGCGCGGCCGCTGCAAGGGGCAACCACAGAGTCAACAGCAGCAGGAAGCGGGCCAACACAATCACTATGCAAGTTCGAAGAGCGGCACCAAATGGGGTTCCCTTACCCTAGCGCCAAACCACGCGACGAATGTCACTGAATCCAGCGCAGCGCCTTGCCGAGCGACCGCCGCGGAACTGGCTTTGCCAGGCCGCTGGCGCGCCT
>CADEEN010000161.1 GCA_902826345.1 uncultured Burkholderiales bacterium
CAATGACCGGGTTCAAGTGGATCACTTCTATACGTTTGAACGCGACTTAGTATGAGGTTCAGCCGCGCGTACTGAGGTAGCGCTTGCGCCAGAAGAACAGGCCGAGGCCGAGGCCGCCAGCGGCCATCACGCCGATCGTGACCCACACCCCGGTGGCGCTGTGGATCAGCGGCAGCGTGTCGAAGTTCATGCCGAAGAAACCCGTCACCAGGTTCAGCGGCATGAAGATCGCCGTCAGCACGGTCAGCGTGCGCATGATGTCGTTGGTGCGGTGGCCCAGGGCCGAGAAGTGCATCTGCACGGCGGTTTCAGCCGACTGTTCGAGCCGGCGCACATGCGCAAGCACGCGCTCGATATGTTCGAGCACATCGCGCGAGCGCACGCGCAGCAGTTCGCGCTCGCGCTTGGCGGCATCGGTGGCGGCATCGGGCCACTCATCGAGCGCGTCGATCCACTCCTGCATCGCTGCGCGCTGGTCTTCGCAGGTGTCTTCGAGCGTGTGCAGCGAGTTGCGCGCATCGAGCAGCAGCGACCAGTCGTGGAAGCGGCTGTGCGGGTTGAGCAGCTCGCGCTGGAGAAAACCGAGCTGGCGCGTCAGCAGGCGGCGCAGGTCGAGGTAGTTGTCGACCATGTGGTTGACCATGCGCAGCATCAGGTCGGCCGGATTGGCCGGTAGCCGCGCGGCACCGCGCAACTCGGCGCCACCGGCCAGGCCGGCCAGGCGCTGCACGAAGTAGTCGCGGACGATGCAGTCGGCCGGGTGCACGCTGATCAGCACGCGGTCGAACAGCGCAAAGCCGACCGGGCTGGTGTCGACGGCGCTCAGCGCCTGGCGCGCCGAATCCATCGTGCCGCGCTCGTCATCGACGAACAGCTTCTCGCCGCCGGCGCCGGCGGCCAGGCGGCGGAACACCAGCAGGTCGTACCACGAGGTGTAGTCGTAGTGGCTCGGCAGCTGGTTGTTGAGCAGGTCGGACACATGCAGATCGACCAGCGCACCGCCCTCCCAACGCGCCAGCCGCTCCTGCAGCGCGGCCGTGTTGAGTTCGAACTCGCGCTGCGTGCAGCCGATCCACAGGAAGCCGCCAGGCGGCAGCGCTTCGGGCAGTCCGTCAACTTCATTGAAGCGGTCGCCGACGACGTGAAAGACGCGCATCAGACTCTGGCGGCGTTCAACAACCTGGCCGCATCGAGCGCGAAATACGTCAGCACGCCATCGGCGCCGGCGCGCTTGAAGGCCAGCAGCGACTCCATCATCACCGCGTCATGGTCGAGCCAGCCGTTGGCGGCGGCAGCCTTGAGCATCGAGTACTCGCCGCTGACCTGGTAGGCGAAGGTCGGCATGCGAAAGGCGTCCTTGACGCGACGCACGATGTCCAGGTACGGCATGCCGGGCTTGACCATCACCATATCGGCGCCTTCGGCGATGTCCTGCGCCACTTCGCGCAGCGCCTCGTCGCTGTTGCCGGGGTCCATCTGATAGGCCTTCTTGTCGCTCTTGCCGAGGTTCTTCGCCGAGCCGACGGCGTCGCGGAAGGGGCCGTAGAAGGCGCTGGCGTATTTGGCGCTGTAGGCCATGATCTTCGTGTGGATCGCGCCGTTGGCCTCCAGCCCGGTGCGGATCGCGCCGATGCGGCCGTCCATCATGTCCGACGGCGCGACGATATCCACGCCGGCCGTGGCTTGCAGTTGCGCCTGCTTGACCAGCACGGCCACGGTCTCGTCGTTCAGGATGTAGCCGCTGTCGTCGATCAATCCATCCTGGCCGTGCGAGGTGAACGGGTCGAGGGCGACGTCGGTCAACAGCGCGAGTGTCGGAAAGCGCGCCTTCAACTCGCGCACCGCGCGCGGCACCAGGCCGTCGGCGTTGAGCGCCTCGCGGCCATCGGCGTGTTTGAGCCCAACATCGATGACCGGGAACAGCGCCATCACCGGCACGCCGAGGGCGACACAGGCTTCGGCCTGCGCATACAGCCGATCGATCGACAGGCGCTGCACGCCGGGCATCGAGGCCACGTCCTGCGCCTGGTTCTTGCCGTCGAGGACGAACACCGGGTAGATCAAGTCCGACGCCGCCAGCCGCGATTCGCGCACCAGCGAACGGATTGCCGCATCGCGGCGCAGCCGCCGCGGCCGGCTGGCAGGAAAGGGAGGCAGCGGGGGCACAGGGCTCATGCGGCGGGTCCTGCAGAGGCAATCGGGGTTCAGCAGCCGTGCCGCATCGGTGTTTCCGAGGCGTTACACAAGTCACGGACTCAGCTAAATTGGCCGGCGAATGATAGCCGCGAGGTCGTCATTCCCTGCTTTACCTCCCTGAGCAGGTGCCTTAGCGTGATGACAGCGATAAGGCATTGCAGCCCCAGCCGAAAGGCTGGGGCTTTTTTCTGCGCCCTTCAGAGCCATCCGGCCTTCTCGATAATCCGTCGATGACTTCCGGCTACCTCTGGATCAAGGCCTTCCACATCGTCTTCGTGGCAAGCTGGTTCGCCGGCCTGTTCTACCTGCCGCGCATCCTCGTCAACCTGGCGCAGGTCAAGGAAGACAGCGCCGCCGAACGCGAGCGGCTGATCGTCATGGGCCTGCGCCTGTACCGCTTCGCCTCGCTGCTGATGGTGCCGGCGCTCGCCCTGGGCGTGTGGCTGTGGCTCGGCTACGGCGTCAGCGGCGGCTGGCTGCATGCCAAGCTGGTCGTGGTGGTGGCCGTGATCGGCTATCACCATGTCTGCCGCTCGCTGCTGCGCCAATTCGAGAACCGCAGCAACCGGCGCAGCGAGCGCTGGTTCCGTGTTTTCAATGAAGTCTCGGTGCTGTTGTTCATCGCCGCCGTGGTGCTCGTCGTCGTCAAGCCGTTTTGAACACGCACAGAAGCACCGCCTGGCCGCTGGCGCTGGTGCTGGCCGCGTTGGTGGTGTATGCCAGCCTGTACCCCTTCGTCGGCTGGCGCTGGCCGCAGGGCATGGTGGGCGCCGACTGGCTGCTGCTGCCATGGCCGAGAGAGCGATTGCGCTTCGACGCGCTGTCCAACTTCATCGGCTACGTGCCGATCGGTGCGCTGCTCGTCATCGCGGTGCTGCGCGGCGGCGGCAGCCGCGGGCTGGCGCTGCTGGTGGCGCTCGGCTGGTCGGCGGCGCTGTCCTACGGCGTCGAGCTGGCGCAGCAGTTCCTGCCGCCGCGCGTGCCGTCGCTGAAGGACTGCATGTGGAACCTCGGCGGCGCGGTCGCCGGCGCCGCACTGGCGATGGCGATTCACGCGGCCGGCTACCTCGAACACTGGCACGGCATCCGCCTGCGCTGGTTCGAGCGCGACAGCGCCTGGGCCTTTCTCTTGCTGCTGCTGTGGCCGGTGGCGCTGCTGTTCCCCGCGCCGGCGCCGCTGGCGCTGGGCCACATCTGGGGCGAGGTGCACGTGTGGCTGCAGGCGGCGCTCGCCGACACGCCGTGGGCTGTCGACACCGCATCGTCCGCGGCCGTCGACTCGCTGCGTGCGCTGACCCGGCTGCAGGAGTTGTTGATCACCGGCCTGGGCCTGCTGGCGCCGTGCCTGGTGGCCTACGCCACGACGCGCGCCGGCTGGCACCGCTTGCTGCTGGTGGTCGGCGCAGCGGTGCTGGCGGTGGGCATGATGACGATGTCGACCGCGCTGAACTTCGGCGCCGAGCACGCTTGGGCCTGGTGGTCGCCGCACACCGGGCCGGCGCTGCTGGCCGGTGCTGCGTTGGCGCTGGCGCTGGCCGGCGTCGACTCGCGCTGGGCGGCCGCGCTGGGCGTGCTGGTGCTGGCGTTCTTCGTCGCCCTGGTCGGGCAGGCGCCGAACGATCCGTACTTTGCTGCCAGCCTGGCCGGCTGGGAGCAGGGCCGGCTGGTGCGCTTTCACGGCCTGGCGCAGTGGGTCGGCTGGTTGTGGCCGTATGGGGCGATGGCCTGGCTGCTGGTGCGCCTCGTGCGCCCCGTCCGAGAGTGAGCTGGATGTGAGCCCCCATCTCACTGCGCTCGCCGCCCCCGAGGGGTGCACCGACGGCTTGGGAGCGGCCCGGCGCCGTCGGATCGCGCCACCTACAATTTCTGCATGACCGCTCCGAGCTACTACCAGCGCCACATTTTTTTCTGCCTCAACAAGCGTGACAACGGCGAGGCCTGCTGCGCCGATCACGATGCGCAAGCCGGCTTCGACCGCTGCAAGTCGCTCGTCAAGGCGGCGCGGCTGAACGGCCCGGGCGGCGTGCGCGTCAACAAGGCCGGCTGCCTCGACCGCTGTGCCGGCGGGCCGGTGGCGGTGGTCTATCCGGAGGCGGTCTGGTACACGTACGTCGATCAGAGCGACATCGACGAGATCGTGCAGTCGCATCTGGTCGAAGGCAAGGTCGTCGAGCGCTTGCTGCTGTCGCCCGACGTCGGACATTGAACCCGCGCACCTTCAAACAAGCCGTCGCCGGCCCGACCGGCGACCTGGTCTGCGCGATCGATGTGCCCGATGGCACGCCGTGCGGCCTGGCCCTGATCTGCCACCCGCACCCGCAGCATGGCGGCACGATGGACAACAAGGTCGTGACGACGCTGGCGCGCGCCTTCGTGCAATGCGGCTGGCGCGCCGCGCGCTTCAACTTCCGCGGCATCGGTGGCTCGGCAGGGGCCTGGGACGAGGGCCGCGGCGAGATCGACGATGCGCTGGCGGTGGCGCGTGCGTTGCGCCAAGACGGCGAGCCGCTGGCCTGTGCCGGTTTTTCGTTCGGCGCCTACGTGGCGTCGCACGCTGCGGCGGCGTTGCAAGCCGAGCCGCTGGTGCTGATCGGCCCGGCGACGCAAAACTTCACCGTCGCCGCCGTGCCGCAAGGCACACTCGTGGTTCACGGCGAGGCCGACGAGGTCGTGCCGCTGGCGGCCACGCTCGACTGGGCACGGCCGCAGTCGCAGCCGGTGGTCGTGGTGCCCGGCGGCGGACACTTCTTCCACGGCCTGCTGCCGTTGCTCAAGACTCTCGTCGTGCGGCACCTGCAATCGCCCACACATAACAAAGCCTGATCCGATGAAAACCCTGTTCGCTCTGCTGCTGGCTGCGGCCACGTCGCTCACTTCGCTCCACGCCCACGCACAAGCGCTGCAACCGCCGGAGATGGCGGCGCGGCAGTACCTGCTGATGGACCTGACGACCAACCAGGTGCTGGCCGAGCGCGATGCCGACACCGCCACCGACCCGGCCTCGCTGACCAAGCTGATGACGGCCTACATCGTGTTCGGCGCCTTGCGCGACAAGAAGCTGACGCTCGAGCAGGCGATTCCCGTCAGCGTGCGCGCGGGGGACGAGCGCAAGGGCGATCCGTCGCTGATGTTCATCAACACGACGATGCGGCCGACGGTCGACGAGCTGCTGCACGGCATGATCGTCGTCTCCGGCAACGACGCCTCGGTGGCGCTGGCCGAGGCCGTCGGCGGCAGCCTCGATGTCTTCGTCGACATGATGAACCGGCAGGCGCAGGCCTGGGGCTTGAAGAACACGGTGTTCAAGAACGTCACCGGCACCACCGAGCCGGGCCACAAATCGAGCGCGCGCGACATCGGCGCCGTGGCCGCGCGCATCGTGCGCGACTTCCCGCAGTACTACCGCTACTACGGCCTGAAGGAGTACACGTACAACAAGATCCGCCAGGACAACCGCAACCTGCTGCTGCGCCGCGACGCCACGATCGACGGCATGAAGACCGGCTTCACCGACGCTGCCGGCTACTGCCTCGTCGCCAGTGCCGCGCGCGACTACCCGAACCTCGGTGCGGGCAACAAGCGGCGCCTGATCTCGGTCGTGCTCGGCACCGCCAACCGCGACGCGCGCCTGAACGAAAGCCAGAAGCTGCTCAACTGGGGCTTCACCGCGTTCGACCCGGTGCGGCTGTTCGAAGCCAGCAAGCCGATCGTCACGCCCGACGTGTGGAAGGGCGCGCAGAAGCAGGCCAAGCTCGGCGCCGAAGGCTCGGTGGTGATCGCCGTGCCGCGTGGCGAAGCCGAGAAACTGAAGACCGAAGTGCAGCGTACCGACCCGCTGGTGGCGCCGCTGGCCAAGGGCCAGCGCGTCGGCACGCTCAAGGTCACGACTGCGGCCGGCGCGCCGGTGGCCGAGGTGCCGCTGGTCGTGCAGGAGGCGGTCGAGCAGGCAGGCCTGTTCGGCCGTGCCTGGGACTCGGTGAGGTTATGGATCAAGTAGCACAATGACCTGCAATCAGGAGAGCGCGCGATGACCACCGACCGGCTGTGCTACTTGAACGGCGCCTACAAGCCCTTGTCGCAGGCGCAGGTCAACGTGCTCGACCGCGGCTTCCTTTTCGGCGACGGCATCTACGAGGTGGTGCCGGTGTACGCGGGCAAGCTGTTTCGCTTCGACGATCACATGGCGCGGCTGGATCGCTCGCTCGGCAAGGTGCGCATCGACAACCCGCTGTCGCGCGAGGCCTGGCTCGAGCGCTGCCGCAAGCTGGCCTCGGCGCTGGCGGAGACCGAAGGCGCGGCCGACCAGGTGATCTACCTGCAGGTCACGCGCGGCGTGGCGCCGCGTGACCATGTCATGCCCGAGGGCATCGCGCCGACGGTGTTCATGATGAGCAACCCGATGAAGCCGCCGACGGCCGAGCAGCGCCATGGCGGCGTGGCCTGCACGACGGCGCGCGATTTCCGCTGGGAGCGCGGTGACATCAAGAGCATCTCGCTGCTCGGCAACGTGCTGGCGCGGCAGATGTCGGCCGACCACGGCGCGGTCGAGACGATCATGTTCCGCGACGGCGGCGCCGGCGTCGCGTCGGGCGGGCCGTGGTTGACGGAGGCTGCTGCGAGCAATGTCTGGATCGTCAAGGACGGCGCCTTGCTCGGCCCGCCGAAGAGCGAGCATGTGCTGGAAGGCATCCGCGTCGAGCTGCTGCACGAGTTGTGCGAAGACGAAGGCATTGCCTACAACCTGAAGCCGATCAGCGAGGCCGACGTGCGCTCGGCCGACGAGGTGATCCTGAGTTCGGCGACGAAGGAGGTGCTGCCGGTGACCAGGCTCGACGGCGAGCCGGTGGGACACGGCGCGCTGCGCGGCAAGCCGGGCCCGGTGTACGCGCGGCTGCATGAGGCTTACCAGCGCGCGAAGGCGACGCAGTGCGTATGAATGGTGAGGTACCTGAGAAGAGCCTGATCGAGTACCCGAGCGCGTTCCCGATCAAGGTGATGGGTGCGCAGGTCGAGGGCTTCACCGAGGCCATCGTCAGCATCGCGCAGCAGTTCGATCCCACGTTCGATGCCAGCACGGTCGAGGTGCGTCCGAGCAAGGCCGGCAACTACCTCGGCTTGACGATCACCATCACCGCGACGAGCCGCGAACAGCTCGACGGCTTGTACCGCGCGCTGTCGTCGCACCCGATGGTGAAGGTGGTGCTTTAGCTCGCCGGCTTGGTGGCGAGCTTCGCGTCGAGCTCTTTGACTTTCAGGTCTGCGCCGGGCTCGCCGTTGCGCGCTGCCGCCGCGTACCAATAACGCGCCTCGGCCAGATCGCGCTCGACGCCTTCGCCGCTCTCGTAGAACGACGCCGTGATGAACATCGCACCGACGTCGCCGCGCTGTGCGGCCAGGCGGTACCAGCGCGCGGCCAGCGCCAGGTCCTTGGCGGCGCCGCGGCCGAGGTAGTGCGCGGTAGCGACGTCGACCTGCGCATCGACGCTGCCGGCCTCGGCGGCGCGGCGGCTCCACAACACCGACTGCGCCAGATCGACCTTCAGGCCGGCACGACCGAGCTCGTGCAGCTCGGCCAGGCCGACCATCGCGGTGACGAAGCCGCCGTCGGCGGCGCGGGTCATCAAGCGCAGCGCTTCACTGTCGCTCGCCGCGGGCATCTCGCGTCTCAAGTGCATCACCGCGAGGTTGTAGTCCGCCGCCGGCACCCCCCTGGCCGAGAGCTGAAGAAAGGCCGACCGCGCCTGCGTCAAGTCGCCGCGCTGGTAGGCAGCAACGGCGGCATCGAGCGGCGATTGCGCCGCCGCCGAGCCCATGGCCAGCGCCAGCAACACCATCCACAGCGGCTTGTTCATGTGACGACGATACGCGGTTTGTGGGTTGTCGGTTGGCACGGGGAATCCTTGCAGCGCCGTGCGAGACTGACTATCGATGATGATCCGACACCTCGGCCGCTGCGACTGGGCCGCCACCGCCGACGCGATGCGCGCCTTCACCGAAACGCGCGGTGCGGACACGACCGATGAGTTGTGGCTGGCCGAGCACGACGCCGTGTTCACGCAAGGCGTGGCCGGCCGCGCCGACCATGTGCACGCCGTCGGCGACATCCCGGTCCTGCAAAGCAACCGCGGCGGCCAGGTCACGTACCACGGCCCGGGGCAGGTGCTGGCGTACCCGCTGGTGGACCTGCGACGCCACGGCATCTACGTCAAGGAGTACGTGTTCCGGCTCGAATCGGCGGTGTTGAAAGTGCTCGAAGGTTACGGCGTCACGGGGCACCGCGTCGCCGGCGCGCCCGGCATCTACGTCCGCTTGGACGACCCGTTTGCGCACGCCGCACTGCGCGGGCCGGCCGATGCGCGCCAGCCGTTCAAGGGTTTGGGCAAGATCGCCGCTTTGGGCGTCAAGGTCAGCCGCCACTGTGCCTATCACGGCGTGGCACTCAACGTGGCGATGGACCTCGAGCCCTTTTCGCGTATCGACCCCTGCGGCTACGCAGGGCTGGCCACGGTGGACCTCGCTAGACTGGGCATCGACAGCACCTGGCGTGACGCGGCCGACCACCTCGCGGCGCGCTTGCAAAGCCAGTTCACACCATGACCGACACCGCCTACGACCCCACTGCCAAACAAAAGGCGCAAGCCAAGACCGCGCGCATCCCGATCAAGATCGTGCCGGCGGAAGTGTTGAAGAAGCCCGACTGGATTCGCGTCAAGGCGGCCACGCCGAACTCGCGCTTCTACGAGATCAAGCAGATCCTGCGCGAGCACAAGCTGC
>CADEEN010000162.1 GCA_902826345.1 uncultured Burkholderiales bacterium
ACCCGCGAACCGCTCGGGCTCTATGTCGGATCGAACGAAACGTTCACGACACAGGTGCCGACCCGGTCGAACGGGGATATTCCAGTGCGGCTCGTGTACCGGCTGCCCGTGGCGATCGGGGAGGAAAACAGGGGTCCGGTCGCCTATGTCCCCGAGCACTCGACCCTGGGCGTCGAGCAGATGAGGGCGGAGATACCGAGGTGGTATCGGGGCGTCGAGACATCGCTCGAGCCCTTGGACCCTGGCCGGTACGGCTTTGCTATGGGCTGCTGAAGGCCGAAGGCGAGGGGCCCTCGGCTGAGCCACGCCGGAGAAGAGATCGACTTGGGACCAGCCTCAGGTCGCTCTCGATGCGCTGCGAAGGCGGCACGCCTCGTCAGAGTGCACTGGTCTGCGTAGCAGCCTTGATCAGGTTGGCCGCAAAGCGCTGCATGACGGGATCGGAGCAGGGTCGGCGCAGCGCTACCTCGACAGAGCATTCGATCGCCGAACGCCAAACCGATCGTTCGGGCCGATCTAGGCTGCCGTCCGGAAGCGCCAGAGCACGCTCAACATTCCCTTCGGAGCGGCACGCGATGCGTGTCTACCGAGCGAGCACAGTGGGCATGTACTCGAAGCGATCACTCGAACATCGCTGTCGGCCATGAACCGTCGTTCACGGCAGACAGCTTTGTGGTGGCTCAGATTCATCGTCGCAAACTGAAGTTGCCGGTCATCAACCGGCTCCGCGAGACTCACTGCGCCGTCACAGGCGCGGCGCCCCGGCGGCTTCAGACCGCCAGTTGCCGCATCAGCGCCTCGCGATCGTCGGGCTTCGTGCCGTCGCCCGACATCACCACAGCACCGCGCTCCAGCACGTAGAAGCGCTGCACCAGCCCGATGGCGCGGTGCATGTTCTGTTCGACCAGCAGGATGGGGATACCGTCGCGGCGCAGCCCCTCCATGAGCGTGAAGATCTCGTCGACGATCTTTGGCGCCAGGCCTTCGGTGGGCTCGTCGATCAGCAGCAGACGCGGCGCGCCCACCAGCACACGCGCCATCGCCAGCATCTGCTGTTCGCCGCCCGACAGGGTGGTGCCCATCTGCTGGCGGCGTTCTCCCAGGCGCGGGAAACGGGTGTAGATGGCGTCGAGCTGGCGCCGGTCTTCGGCGCGGCTGCGGCCGGGGCTCTGCATGAAGCCCAGCACCAGGTTCTCCTCGACCGTCAGGCCCGGAAAGATGCGCCGGTCCTCGGGCACGAAACCGACGCCCTGGCGGCAGATGCGTTCTGAGGCGACGCCGCCGATGGACTGGCCGTCGAAGCGCACCGTGCCCTGCGTCGGCGCGACCCAGCCGGCGATGGTCTTCATCACCGTCGTCTTGCCCACGCCGTTGCGGCCGAACAGGCCGACCACTTCGCCGGCCCCCACGCGCAGGCTCACGCCCTGCAGCACGTGGCTCAGGCCGTAGTGCGTGTGCACGTCCTTCAGTTCAAGCATGGCTGGCCTCACGCGCATCGCCGAAATAGGCGGCCTGCACCGCGGGATCGGCGCGCACCTGCAGCGGCGGGCCCTCGGCGAGCTTGGCGCCCTGGTGCATCACCACCACATGATCCGACAGGTTCATCACCAGTTCGACGTCGTGCTCCACCAGCAGCAGGCTCAAGCCCTCGGCAGCCAGGCTGCGGATCAAGGCCTCGGTGTCCTGGGTGTCGGCATGGCTCATGCCCTGGGTGGGTTCGTCCAGCAGCAGCAGGCGCGGGCGCGCGGCCAGGGCCACGGCAATCTCGAGCCGGCGCTGTTCACCATGCGACAGGAAGCCCGCCAGCTCGTCGGCGCGTGACTGCAGCGCAAAACGTTCGGTCAGCTCGTCCACCCGCGCCAGCGCGGCGCGGCTGGCCGCGACGCCGCGAAACAGCCCACGGCCGTTCTCGACGAACTGCGCGGCCAGGCGCAGGTTCTCGCGCACCGGCAGTTCGAAGAAGAGGTTGGTGATCTGGAACGAACGCGCCAGGCCGGCAGCGAGCATGCGGTCGGGCCGTGCGCCGGTCATGTCGCGGCCCTCGAACAGCACCTGCCCGGCGCTGGGCCGGATGGCGCCGCTGATCAGGTTGAACAGGCTGCTCTTGCCCGCGCCGTTGGGGCCGATGACCGAGGTGATGTGGCCTCGCTGGGCGTCGAAGCTGACGTCGTTGACGGCCACCAGCGCACCGAAGCGCACCGTCAGGCCGCGCACGTTCAGGATGGTCTCGTCGTTCATGCGCGCCTGCCCCGCCAGCGTTGCAGCGCCGGCGCCAGATAGCCCACCAGCCCCTTGGGGAAGAAGATCACCGAGACGACGAACAGCGCGCCGATGACGATGGCATGGTGGGCGGTGAAGCTGCCCACCACCGACTTCAGCACCGTCAGCAGCGCGCTGCCGTAGAGTGCACCGACCAAGGTGCCGGTGCCGCCGACGATGACGTTGATGACGGCATTGCCCGAGACCTGGAAGAACATCAGTTCCGGGCTGACGAAGCCGCGCAGCATCGGGTACAGCGCACCGCTGAGCGCTGCCACCTGCGCCGCCAGCACGAACACCGCGAGCTTGTAGCGCCAGGGATCGAAGCCCAGGAAGGGCAACCGGTCTTCGTTGGTGCGGATGGCGTCGAGCTGGCGGCCGAACGGGGTGTTCATCAGCCACAGCAGGAAGGCCAGCAGCGCCGCCATGCCCAGCAGCACGAGCAGGAAGAAGCTGGGCGCATGAGCCGTGTGCAGCCCCAGCCACACCGGCGCGGGCACGCCGATGAGGCCGTCGGACGCACCGAGCTCGCGGGTGTTGAACACCACCTTGCTCACCACCTGCGCCAGGCCGAAGCTGATGAGTGCGAAGTACACGCCCTTGGCGCGGATGGCGATGACACCGCCCACCAAGCCCACCAGCGTGCTGCTGAGCAAGACGATGCCCAGCGCCAGCGGCAGCGACGGTGCCATGTGCTTGAGCACCAGGGCCGAGACATAGGCACCGAAGCCGAAGAACAGCGCCTGCCCCAGCGGCAGCAGGCCGGTGCGGCCCAGCAGCAGGTCGACGCTGAGCGCCAGCCCGCCGAAGATCAGCGCTTCGGTCGCCAGACGGAAGAAGAACACGTCGTCCAGCACCCAGGCCACCGCCGCGAACACCAGCGCGAAGGCGAAGAAGGCGACCGACAGCAGCCGAACGGCAGGAACAGCGGAATCAGCCATGACCCAGCCTTCCGAAGAGGCCGTGCGGGCGCCACATCAGTACGCCCACCATGATGGAGAACAGCAACGGGTCGCTCCACACCGGCGAGATGAACAGGCTGCTGATCGACTGCACCTGCGTCAGCAGCAGGCCGGCGATGACGGCGCCCTTGATCGAGCCCATGCCGCCGATGATCACGACGCTGAAGGCGATCAGCACGAAGTCGCGCCCCATCGTCGGGAAGACCGAATAGATCGGCGCCAGCAGCACGCCCGACAGCCCCGCCAGCGCCACACCGAAGGCAAAGGTGCCGGCATAGACCACGCCCACCGGCACGCCCAGCGACGCGGCCATGTGGCGGTCGAACGCGGCGGCGCGCACCATCGCCCCCAGGCGCGTGCGGAAGACGACGATCCAGACCGCAGCGATGACCAGCGCGCCCACGGCCATCAGGAACAGCCGGTAGTTCGGGAAGAACAGGCCGAACATCTCGGTGGCGCCGGTGATCGGCTGTTCGATGCGCAGCGGGTTGGCGCCGAACACGATCTTCAGCAGGTCTTCCAGGATGATGGCGATGCCGAAGGTCAGCAGCAGGGTCAGCGTGTGGCGGTCCTTGCTGTGGAAGACACGCTGGATCAGCGCCCGCTCTGTGACGTAGCCCACCACCGCCATCAGCGGCGGCGTCAGCAGCAATGCCCACCAGAACGGCAGCCCCAAGCCGATCAGTGCCAGCGCTGCATAGGCGCCGATGGCATAGAACTCGCCATGGGCCATGTTGATGACGTCGAGCAGGCCGAAGATGATGGTCAGCCCGAGCGCCATCAACACCACGGCGACGCCGATCGACAGGCCGTTGATGACCTGTGGCGCCAGCACGAACTGCAGCCAATCGAGCATCGCCGCCGCCTCAGAACTTGCTGCAGGTGTCGGCGCCGATGGCAGCGGCCGCCGCGACCTTGCCGACGATCTCGAACTTGCCGCCGTTGACCTTCACCGCGTACATGTCCTGCATGGCCTGGTGGTCGCCGGCGCGCAGCGTCTTCATGCCCTGGGGCGTGGCCCACTGCAGGCCGCGCAGCGCCGCGCGCACGGCGTCCGTCTCGGTGCTCTTGGCCTTTTCGACCGCGGCCTGGTAGGCGAACAGCACGCCATAGCTGTCGGCGCCGTACAGGTCGGGTGCGGCCTTGTTCGCGGCCGTGAACTCGGCGACGAACTTCTGGTTTTCGGCCGAGGGGATGCTGGTGGAATAGCCCACGCCGGTGACGAAGCCGTCGGCCGCCTTGCCGATGGCCGCCAGGTTCTGCCCGGTGACCGTGCCCGACGCCCCCACCACCTGGATGTTGCGGTTGACGCCGAACTCGGCCATCTGCGTGAACAGGCGCACCGTGTCGTTGCCGGCCACCGAGGTGTAGATCACCGTCGGCTTGGCGCTGCGGATCCGCCCGAAGTAGGGCGAGTAGTCCTTGTTGTCGAGCGGTGCGAACACTTCACCGGCGGTCTTCGCCCCCTTGCCTTCGGCTGCGGACTTGAACGCGGCCACGGTGCTGCGGCCCATCTCGTAGTCGGGCCCCAGGTAGAAGACGTTGGCGTCCTTCTGCGTCGTGGCCATCCAGTCCGCCAGGGCCGCGCTCTGCATGCCGGCACGCGCGTTGACGCGGAAGACGTTGGGGCTGCACTTGTCGGCGGTGATGCTGTCGGCAAAGGACACTGTCGTCGCCATCAGCCGGTTGTTGCGCTCGGCCACCTGGCCCACGGCCAGCGTGCTGCCGCTGTTGACGGTGCCGGTCAGGAAGTCGACCTTGTTCACCTGGAACAGCTTCTCGGCCTTCTGCGTGGCCACCGCGGGGTTGGCTTCCTCGTCTTCGTAGATCAGCTCGAGCTTGCGGCCCATCACGCCGCCGCCGGCATTGATCTGCGCCGCCGCCAGGTCCAGCCCCCACTTCACCTGCTGGCCGATGCCGGCATAGGTGCCCGACAGGGGGGTGACGACGCCGACCTTGATCGGCGCGCCGGCCTGGGCGAAGGCGGCCGGGGTTATGGCGCTCACGGCCAGGCCGAGCGTCGTGGCAACAAAAGTCTTCTTCATGTCTGTCTCCTTGGGTCGGTTGTGGGACGGGTGACTCAGCGGCCGACGAAATTCGGCTTGCGCTTGCTGTGGAAGGCCTCGACGCCTTCGCGGAAGTCCTCGCTGCTGCGCAGCCGCGAGTAACAGTGGCCTTCGAGTTCGATCGCAATCGACAGCGGCGAGTCCTCGGTGTCGTTGAGCAGCTTCTTCGCGGTGCGCTGGGCAATCGGGCTGAAGGCGCGCAGTTCATCGACCAGCGCATCGGTGGCCTGTTCGAGTTGGGCGTCGGGCACGCAGTCGGTGGCCACGCCCCAGTCGAAGGCCTGGCGGCCGGGAATGCGGCGACTGCGCATCACGATGTCCTTGGTGCGCGTGATGCCCACCATCTTCTGCAGCCGCGCGCTGCCACCGCTGCCGGGGATCTGGCCCAGCTTCTGCTCGGGCAAGGCGTACAGCGTGTTGTCGGTGACGAGGCGGAAGTCGCAGGCCAGGCTGAGCTCGAAGCCGACGCCGAAGCAGTAGCCGCGGCCGGCCGCGATCACCGGCTTGGTGCAGCGTGCGGGCGCGGCGATGTTCCAGGCCAGCTGGCTGACCTTCTCGGGCGTGGCTCCAAGAAAGCCCTTGATGTCGCCGCCGCTGCTGAAGTGTTCACCCTGCCCGCGCACGACGATCACGCGCACCCGTTCGTCGGCGTCCAGCGCCTCGAAGGCGACGCGCAGCTGCTCGCGCGCGAGCATGCTGACGACGTTGAAGGGCGGGCGGTCGAGCACGATGTCGGCTCGTTCGCGCGCCGGGTCGATCTCGATCCGGAAACCGTCGAGTGGCCCGGGCAGCGTGTTCGCGGGGTGGTTCAGTTCGGGCAGGTTCATGAGGTTCCTTGGCTGGGGGATCCTTGACTGGGGGACAGGGCCTCGTACTCGCCGGCCTGCAGCTTTCGCCGCAGCACCTTGCCGACGGGGCTCTTGGGGATTTCGCGCACGAAGACGTAGTCGCGCGGGCGCTTGAAATTGACGAGGTCGCTGCTGCGGCAATGCGCGTCGAGCGTGGCGGCGTCGGCATCGGCAGCGGCGTTTGCGTGCAGCTTCACGAAGGCCACCACCCTCTGACCCCAGCGCGGGTCGGGCAGGCCGGCCACGGCCACCTCGTCGACGGCCGGATGCAGCGACAGCACCGACTCGATGTCGACCGGCGCGATGTTCTCGCCGCCGCTGATGATCATGTCGTCGACACGGCCGGTGACGAACAGATCGCCCTCGGCGTCGACATAGCCCATGTCGCCAGTGAAGTACCAGCCGCCATGCAGGCTTTTGGCATTGGCGTCGGGGCGGCGGTGGTAGCCCTCGAAGGCTTCGTCGCCGGCCAGGTCGGCGACGATCTGACCTTCTTCACCGGCTGCGACAACGCGACCGGGGTCGGTGCTGTCCAGCTTCACCACACGCAGCCGTGTGTTCAGCCCGGCGCGGCCGGCGCTGCCGGGCTTGGTCACGGCGCGCTGGTTGATGCTGAAGGTGTAGACCTCGCTGCTGCCGTAGTGGTTGACGAACAGCTCGGGGCGGAAGGCCTTGTCCAGGCGCTGCAACAGCGCGTCGTGCATCGGCGCGCCTGCAAAGCCCAGCTTGCGCACGCTGCCAACGTCGGTGGCCGCGAACTGCGGATGCGCCAGCAGGTCGTGGTACAGCGTCGGCACCAGGTAGAGGTGGGTCACGCCTTCGCCCTCGATCGCGGCCAGCGCCTGCTGCGCGTCGAAGCGCGGGATGCAGACGAAGCGACCATCGACCAGCGCCAGCGCCAGCAGGCTGCGCACGCCCATCGTGTGATACAGCGGCATCACGCCCAGGGTGCATTCGCCGTCGCCATAACGGTTCTGCGCGACATGGGCCAGGGCCGCGGCGCGTTCGACGCGGTGGCGGCGCGGCACGCCCTTGGGCTTGCCGGTGGTGCCGCTGGTGTAGAGCATCAGCGACAGGTCTTCGGCGCCGGCAACGGGCGTGGGTTCGGCGGGCGCCGCCAACCAATCTTCGAACTGAATCTGTGCGCCGGCGACCGGACCGACGCCGATGCGCAGCACCGTGCGCGCCTGCTGGCTCTGGGCCACGGCGGCGTCGACCACGGCTTCCCAGACCAGCGCGCGGGCGCCGCTGTCGGCTAGGCAGTAGTCGATCTCGTCGCCCTTGGCGCGCCAGTTCAACGGCGTCACGACGATGCCTGCGAACTGGCAGGCCCAGTGCAGCGCCGCCATCTCCCAGCGGTTCTGCAGCACCACCAGCAGGTGGTCGCCTGGGCGCAGGCCGGAGGCGGCCAGCCCGGCCTGCACGGCACCGACCGTGCGCGCCCATTGCGCATAGCTGAAGCGCCTTGCACCATCGACGATGGCGGTGCGGCCCGGCGAACGTTCCACGCTCTGCAGCAGGGTGCGGCCCAGATCAAACATGCTCGGCCTTCGTGGCAAGCGCTGCGGCGCGGGCCTGGGCGACGTCGAGGATGGCCGCCACGATGGGTGTGTAGCCGGTGCAGCGACACAGGTGGCCGGACAGCATCTCGCGCACCTGCGCTTCGCTCGGCCGGGGCACACGTTGCAGCCAGTCGGCCGCGCTCATCAGGATGCCGGCGCTGCAGAAGCCGCATTGCAGCGCGTGGTGGCGCTTGAAGGCGGCCTGCAGGTCGCCCAGCATATCGCTGTCGCCACCGGTTTCAGCGGCCAGGCCTTCGATGGTCTGCACCGTGCAGCCGTCAACCTGCAGCGCCAGCATCAGGCAGGCGCGCTGCGCGACGCCGTCGACGCGTACGGTGCAGGCTCCGCAGACGCCGTGTTCGCAGCCCACGTGGGTGCCGGTCTGACCCAGTTCGTGGCGCAGGAAGTCGCTGAGCAGTTGGCGCGGTTCGGTGGTGGCGCGGCGCGGCTGGCCGTTCAGCATCAGTTGCACGGGGTGCGCGCGGTCGCGGGTGAGCACGTTCATGCCGGGGTTCCTGCAAGTGAGGTGGCGCGGTTGCTGCGGTCGGCGAGGGCCTGCTCGACCGCTCGCCGACCCAGCTGGCGCACGAGCTGGCGGCGCAGCGCGGCGCTGGCCTGAGGTTCGTCGCGGGCCTGCAGCTGCCAGGCGAAGTCGTTCAGCGCGTCGGCCAGCGCGTCGCCCTGCAGCAGCGGGAAGTTGCGTGCCACCGGCCGGTCGGCGACACCGCCGACGGCGATGCGCAGGCGCTGGCCGTCGGCCACCGCGGCCACGGCGCAGACGGCGAAATCACCATGGCGCACCGAAAACTCGTTGAAGCCGAAGCCCTGCCCCGGCTGCGCCAGCGGAAAACGGACACCCTCGACCAGTTCGTCGGCGCGGCGCGCGGTCTGCAGCATGCCGGTGAAGAAGTCCTCGGCCGCCACGCGGCGGCTGGCGCGGACACTCTTCAGCATTACCTCGCCCTGCAGCGCCAGCAGGCACAGCGGCAGTTCGGCCGAGGGGTCGGCGTGCGCGATGCTGCCGGCCACGGTGCCGCGGTTGCGCACCTGGAAATGCGAGATGTGCGGGAAGGCCCGATGCAGCAGGGGCAGTTCATGCGCCAGCGTCGGCTGCCATTCGAGTGCGGCCTGGGTGACCGCGGCACCGACCTGCAACGCGCCCTGGTCTGCGCGCAGCTGCTGCAGCGGTGCGCAGCGCGAAATGTCCAGCAGCCGCTGCGGCTGCGCCAGCCGCATGT
>CADEEN010000163.1 GCA_902826345.1 uncultured Burkholderiales bacterium
CTACTAGGGTTTGACAAGGTGAGTTCACGCGGCAGCGTGCATCAAAGGCGTGGCTAACATGCCGACCAAACCTTTCTTTCGGACTGACATTGATCATCGGCACCGCAGGTCATATCGACCATGGCAAGACCTCGCTGGTCAAGGCGCTCACCGGCATCGACGCCGACCGGCTGAAGGAGGAAAAGGCCAGAGGCATCACGATCGACCTGGGCTTTGCGTACAAATCTTCGACCGATGGCCGCGTGCTTGGTTTCGTCGATGTGCCAGGGCACGAAAAGCTGATCCGCAACATGCTGGCCGGCGCCACCGGCATAGACCACGTGATGCTCGTGGTTGCTGCCGACGACGGCCCGATGCCGCAAACTCGCGAACATCTGGCGATCCTCGATCTGCTCGGCCTGTCGCGCGGCGTCGTTGCGCTGACGAAGACCGATCTGGTGTCGGATGCGCGACTGGCCGAAGCGCGCGCCGAAGTGCTGGCGATGCTGGCGCCGACGGCGCTGGCGGGCGCCGCGCTTTTGCCGGTGTCGTGCATCAGCGGTCAGGGCATCGATGCGCTGATGCAGCACCTGAGCGAGGCCAGCGCTGCGCTGCCGGCAGCACACGAGCACGGCCACTTCCGCCTCGCCGTCGACCGCAGCTTCTCGCTGGCGGGCATCGGCACTGTCGTCACCGGCACCGCCGTGTCGGGCCGGGTGAGCGTGGGCGACAAGCTCGTCGTTTCGCCGAGCGGCAAAGCGGTGCGCGTGCGCGGCCTGCATGCGCAGAACCAGCAGGCCGAATCCGGCAGCGCCGGCCAGCGCCTGGCGCTGAACCTGGCCGGCGTGGAGAAGAACGACATCGCGCGCGGCGACTGGATCGTCGCCGAGCCTGCGCACGCGCCGACGCAGCGCCTCGAAGCGCGCGTGCGCGTGCTCGCCGGCGAAAGCAAAGCGCTGGCGCACTGGACGCCGCTGCACCTGCATCTCGGCGCGGTGGATGTCGGCGCGCGCGTGGTGCTGCTCGAAGGCGCACCGATCGCCCCCGGCACGAGCGCCTGGGTGCAGCTCGAACTCGATCGGCCGATCGGCGCGCTGCGCGGCGACCGCTTCATCCTGCGCGACCAGTCTGCGCTGCGCACCCTCGGCGGCGGCGCAGTGACCGATGCGTTTGCGCCGCCCTCGCAGCGACGCAAGGCCGAACGCCTGGCGGTGCTCGCCGCGCTCGACAAGCCATCGCCCGCCGACGCACTGGCGGCGCTGCTGGCATTGGAGCCGCCCAACGGGGTCGACCTGACGCGCTTCATCGCCCAGTGCAACCTGCTGCCCGACGCGGCGCGTGCGCTGATGCAAGCGGTGCCGCACCGCGCCATCATCAACGGCGCGACGACGCTGGCCTTCGCCAAAGGGCAGCTGGAAAAATTCGTCGCCCGCATCGGCGAGGTGCTCGGCGCGCACCACAAGCGAGCCAGCGACAGCCCGGGCATGACGCTCGAAGCGGTGCAGCGCGCGCTGACGGCGAAGACCTCGACGCGGCCGAGCGCTGCGGTCTTTGCGCTGCTCATCGGCGAGCTGACCCGCGGCGGCACGCTGCAACGCAGCGGCCCCTACCTGCGCCTGGCCGGTCACGAGGCGTCGCTGCAGGGCACCGAGCAAAAACTCTGGGAGCGTCTGCAACCGTGGCTGGCCGAAGGCGGCTGGAACCACCCGCCCAAGCTCAGCGACATGCTCGCGCGCGACCGCACGCTGCCGCGCGATCAGGTGACGCGCCTGCTGCAGAAGGCGGCGCGCATGGGCAAGGTCTACGCCGTCGGGCCCGAGTACTTCATCCTCGCCGCGCACTTCTGCGAACTCGCCGTACGCGCGCAAGCGCTGGCGCAGGCCGACGAGCACCAGCGTTTGAACGTCAAGACGTACCGCGAGACAACCGGCATCAGCCGCCACCTCTCGTTGCCGCTGGTAGAGTTCTTCGACCACATCGGCTTCACCAAACGCGATCCCGTCGGCCGCAAGATTCGGCGCGATGCCAAAGAGATGTTCGGCGGTCACTGAGTGAGGAGGAGGATCGTCCCCCGGTGGGGCGTCCGGTCTGCAAAACCGGGTGGGGCTGTTCAACGGTCCCAGGTAGGTTCGACTCCTACCCTCTTCCGCCGAATGGGCCCACCCGCGAAGCGCCTTCGGCGCCTCCCCCTCAAGGGGGCCACGCCAGCGGCCTGGCGGAGCCAGATCCGCGGCGTGCGCTTGGATTAGGCTTGCGCGATGGACATCGCTCGCGCTCGACCGCCCTCACTCGACAAGCTGCTTGAATCGCCCGCGCTGCGTGAGCTGGCGCAAGCGCATGGCCGCGCGGGCGTCCTTGCCGCCGCGCGAGACGCACTCGATGCGTGGCGTGGCGACACCTCGCAGCCCTTCGACAACGCGCAGTTCGAACAGCGTTGCCGCACGCAACTCGAATCGCGCGCCGCGTTGAACCTGCGGCCTGTGTTCAACCTCACCGGCACCGTGCTGCACACCAACCTCGGCCGCGCGCTGCTGCCGCAGGAGGCGATCGACGCGGTGACGGCGTTGATGGGCCAGGCCGGCAACCTCGAATACGACCTGGCCAGCGGCGCGCGCGGTGACCGCGACGATCACATCGAAGGCCTGCTGCGCGAACTCACCGGCGCCGAGGCGGCGACCGTCGTCAACAACAACGCGGCGGCCGTGCTGCTGGTGCTGGCGGCGCTGGCGGAGAAGAAGGAAGTGATCGTCTCGCGCGGCGAGTTGATCGAGATCGGCGGCGCCTTCCGCATCCCGGACATCATGCGCCGAGCCAATGCGAAGCTGGTCGAGGTCGGCACGACGAATCGCACGCACCTGCGCGACTTCGAAGCCGCGATCGGCGCGAAGACGGCGTTGGTGATGAAGGTGCATGCGAGCAACTACGCGATCGACGGCTTCGTCGCCAGCGCGCCGCTGGCCGAACTCGCCGCGCTGTGCAAAGGCAAAGGCGTGCCGATGGCCGAAGACCTCGGCAGCGGCTCGCTGATCGAAATGACGCGCTGGGGCCTGCCGGCCGAGCCGACGCCGCAGCAGTCGATCGCTGCCGGCGTCAACGTCGTCACCTTCAGCGGCGACAAGCTGCTCGGCGGGCCGCAGGCGGGCCTGATCGTCGGCGACAAGGACCTCCTCGCGAAGATCAAGAAGAACCCGTTGAAGCGCGCGCTGCGCCTGGACAAGATGACGATCGCCGCGCTCGAAGCCGTGTTGAAGCTCTACCGTGACCCGGACCGCCTCGCGCAGCGCCTGCCGACGCTGCGCTTGCTGACGCGGCCGCAAGCGGAGATTCAAGCGCTGGCCGAACGCGTCATGGCGGCCGTGGCAAAGGCGCTCGGCGAAGGCGCAGTCGTTCAGGTGCTGCCGTGCAAGAGCCAGATCGGCAGCGGCTCGTTGCCGGTCGATCGGTTGCCGAGCGCGTGCATCGCCATCGGCGCGCCGCCGGGCGCCAAACGTGCGGGCAGTTTTCCGGACCGGCTGGCCGCTGCGCTGCGCGCCTTGCCGCGGCCGGTGATCGGCCGTGTGGTCGAAGGTCAGCTCCGGCTCGACCTGCGTTGCCTCGACGGTGAGACACAGGAAGCCGCGTTCATCGAACAGCTTGCACGGCTGACGCCGCTGCGCGGCTAGCTAACGCTCGGCGCTGGCGCGCAGACGCGCGGCTTCGGTCTCGCGCAGCGTGGCGCAAATGCCGTCGCTTTGGTGTTCGGCCTTGCGGCACTCCCGTGCCTGACAGAACTGCTGGCTGATGAAGCCGCCGGCGGCGGCGCAGGCCTCACCGACACTTCGGCGCGTGTTGCCGGCCACCTGCACGGCCGCCACGCGGGCTTGCTCGGCGGCAGCGCGCTGGCGGGCCTGCTCCGCTTGTTGTTGCGTGCGCTCGGCCTCGCGCGTTTGCTGGGCCAGTTGCACCCGCTGCGCTTCTTCGGCCAGCGCACGCTCCTGCGCCAGTTGAGCGGCCTTGCGCTTCGCTTGCGCAGCCTTTGCAATGCGGGCCTTGCGCAAAGCGTCTTCCGCGGCGGGCATCGGCTCGACTGCAAGCACAGCCTCCGGCATCGCTTGCGGGGTCGGCTCCAACGCTGTTGATGTTGGGACCACCGGCGGCGCCGGCGCTGCGGCCACTTCAACCACGGGCGCCGGCCGGGCCTCGACCACGGCCACCGCCGGTTTGCTCACAGCCCCATCGCGCGCATTCCACATCGACGCGCTGCCCAGGACCACCAAGCCACCGATCAGCGCCAGGAACATCGCGCTGGCGCCCAGACCGTGCCGCGAGGCCTGAAGATTCTGCTCGGCGATCTGGTCGAGCTGCGACAGCACGGCCTCGTCTCGCGGCCGCGACGCCTTGGCCGCCGACGGCGGCGTGATGTGCGGTTTTTCGAACGGCGTGGAAGACAAGGTCAGCTGCATGGCGGGCTCGAGCTTTTCGGGTTTGTCGGCCTGCGCAGAATAGACCGGGCCGCGATCATGGCGAGCGCGAGGCCGGCCCCTGAATCCGTGTTTCCACCTAAACGGAGGGCACGGCCAGCGAACGCGTTCGTGCGAAAAACCGCAGGCGGTGTCGTACGCGTGGCGCTGACGCTACTCGATCATGTCGAAGCCCTGCGTCTCCACCTGTACGAAGGCGCGTGTGAAGGCGGCCAACGCGGCATAGAGCCGGGCCTTGGGGTGTTGCTCCACCGCATCGCAGAGCGAGCCGGCGACCCAGGGCTGGATGTGGCTGCGGAAGAAACGGCGCTGGCGTTCGAGGTTGCACACGGCCACGTCGTCGCCGGCGATCAGAAAGCGCATGACTTCGAAGAGGAAGGACACGTGGTCTTCGGTCTCGCCGATCGCCGTGTCGCGCGTCAGGCCGAGTTCGGCCAGGTCGGTGCGCAGCGCCACCAGCGGCTTTTCGTTGAGCGCGCCGGCCAGGTGGTGCGAGCCGTAGAGCAGGATGTCGGGCTTGCCGATGCCGATGAACAGCGCCTCGTACTCGTCGCTGGCCGCCTGCTCGCCGACGGTGCGCATGGCGCCCACCAGCGACTGCCAAGGCGCTTCGAGGAACGTGCCGCGCTGCGGCGCTTCGGTGACGGCCACCGCGAACTGCTCGAACAGCGCCGCGTCCGGCGGCGCGAACCACAGCCGCGCCAGCAGGCCGTAGAGCTCGGCGCGCTGCAGCTCCTCGCCTTCGTCGCGGTCGATGAGTCGGATCTCGGTCACAGATCGGTAATCCTGACTTCGCTGGGGTTGGTGTGGATGTCGATGACGCGGCAGTCGCCGCACATCTTCAGCCGCTCTGCCGCAGCGCCCTGGAACATCGAATGGCCGGCGAGCTTGCCGATCATCGACTCGATGGCCTTCAGCGTGCCGAAGGGCTTGCCGCATTTGATGCAGGCGTACGGCTGCGCTTCGTTCAGGACGCGCAGTTGTTTGCGCGCCTTGCCGCCGTCGGCCAGCCACAGCCGCGGTTCGAGCCTGATGGCGTCTTCGGGGCAGGTCTTCACGCACAGGCCGCACTGCACGCAGTTCTTTTCGATGAAGCGCAGCTGCGGCGCCTCGGGGTTGTCGGCCAGCGCCGCTTCGGGGCAGGCGCCGACGCACGACAGGCACATCGTGCACTTGTCCTTGTCGATGGCCAGCGTGCCGAACGGCGAGCCGGCGGCCGGCAAGGCGATCGACTCGGCCGCGCTGGGCGCGTGCGCCAGCAGATGATCGATCGCCAGGTCGAGCGTGGCCCGCTTGTCGGCCTGCAGCGACAGCGTCGCAGCCTTGCCGACACCCTGCGCCGGCGGCGCCTGCAACGCAGCGTCGAGCGTGCGGGCGTCAGTAGCGGTGATCAAACGCAAATGCGTGCCGCTGTAGCCGAGGCCGCCGAGGATCGCTTGCGCGACAGCCATCTGCTCACGCAACGCCGCGCGGTACTGCGGCGCTTCTTCGTCGGTGACCAGCACCCAGACATCGCTCGCGCCGAGCGCGATGGCCGCCAGCCACAGGTCGATGCCGATGCTCGCCGTGTGCCAGACCGCGAGCGGCAGCACACGCGCCGGTACGCCGTGCACCGCCTTGTCGGTGCGTGCCGCGCGGCCGAGCTCTTCGATCGCACCCGCACCGCCCACCTGACTGTGGATCAGCAGCGCCGCCGCCTTGCCGCCGGCCTTGGCGTACGTGGCCAACAGCGTGCGCAGCACCTTGCCCTGGTCCACCGTGTTCGGCGTCGCGTAGGCCAGCGCGCCGCTCGGGCAGACCGTCGTGCAGGCGCCGCAGCCGACGCACAGGTGCGGGTCGACGACGATGCCGCCACCCTGCCCGCCGACATCCGGCGTCACCGCCTCGGCGCGGTTGCGCTGCCGTGGCGCCGTGCTGGCCTTGCCTTTGAGCGACGCGTCGCTGCGGATCGCCTGCGCCGAGCAGACGTCGATGCAGGCCGTGCAGCCGATCTGCTCGTTGCGGCTGTGCGCGCAGAGCTTGGGCTTGTAGGCGAAGAATTTCGGTTTGTCGAAGGTGCCGACGAGGTCGCGCAGTTGCAGCACGGCCTCGACCAGTTTCGTCTCGTCGGCGACATGGAAGTAGCCTTGCGGCGGCGCATGCTGCGCGAACGCAGGTGCCGAGCGCAAGTCGAGCACGAGGTCGAACGACGCAGTCGTTTCCTGCGGCGCACGCTGAAAGTCGATGGCGCCGGCGGCCTCGCAGACGCGCACGCACTCGCGATGCGATTTGCACTTCGCCATGTCGATCTGGTAGCTGAAGTCGATTGCGTTTTCGGGGCAGGCGTCGATGCAGGCATTGCAGCGCGTGCACAGGTCGAGGTCGATCGGGTTGTTCGACGTCCACGTGGCCTCGAACGCGCCGAGCCAGCCGGTGAGTTGCGTCAACGTGCCCGCATGCACCGCGCGCTCGCGGCGCTGCGCCAGCGTGCCGCCGCCGGTGACGAGCAGGCTGACCTGCAAGCCGCCGAGCATCGATGCGGCACGCTCCGCAGTGGTTGCATCACCGATGACGAGGCAGCGCCCGGCGCTCTTGTAGGTGACTGTCGGCACCGGCTCCGGCTCGGGCAATTGCGCGGCGGCGATCAGCGCAGCGATCTTCGGCGTGGCTTGCGCGGCGTCTTTCGACCAGCCGCCCGTCTCGCGGATGTTGACGAAGCGGATCGGCCGCTCGGCCAGACTCGGCGCGCCGACGGTCTGCTCGTTCAATTCGAGAAAGAGCCGGCTCTCCTGCGTGCAGGCGACCAGCAGATCGTCGCCCGACTTCGCCGCGCGCTGAAACTCAGGCGCTTCGCGGCGGCACAGCGTCGTCTGGATCGTCGTCGGGGCCGACGGGCCCAGCGCCTTCGTCAGCGAGGCGCTGTCCAGCGGCATCGTCCGGTTGCAGTTGCAGATCAGCGTCTTCATGAATGGGAGGATTATCCGGCTTGGGCTGTTCTTCGAGTTCGTCGTCGATCAAGCCCAACGCACGCGCGCTGACAAGCTGACGCAGCATCGACTTCGGGATCGGCTCAAACTTGTTGTAGTCGTCGATGTAGGTGTCCAGGCCGTCCATGACATTGAAGTGCGGATCGGAGGCGAAGAGCTTCTTCATCGCCGCGTTCTTCACGCCGGGATCGACGTCGGGGGCGACGAAACGCGAGAAGTCCGATTCCTTGGTGAGTTGGGCGACGTCGTCGAGTGTTGGCGGTAGAGCGGCCTCCTCCTCCTCCGTTCGCCCTGAGCTTGTCGAAGGGCTCGTGTTCTCCGCGCGCGGGGCTTCGACAGGCTCAGCCCGAACGGGGGCAATGAATGGCTCCGGCGCCACCGGCGCCCCCTGCTTCACCGCCACCTTGCGCCGCGACCAGCGCGACAAGAAGTTGTCGTCGTCTCGTTCAGCCACGATCCGTCCCTTTCACCTCGCGCGCCAGCTTCTCGCGCTCCTCGCCGCTCAAGAACGACTGCGCGCGCTGCCGCCGCGGCTCGTCCACTTTGAAGTTCGCGTTGGTGAACAAGCGCAGCCAGTCGTGCAGATCGTCCTGGAGCGGCACGTTGTCGACCTTTTCTTCGGCCGACAGCCAGCGATCGGCCTGGATGTACGACACGCTGACCGCTTCCGGCCGCGCCATCGACGCATCGCCTTCGTCCAGCCGCCACATGACGAACCACACCGGCTGGCCCGCGGTGAGATTCAAGAAGTAGCCCTTGCACTCATCGGCAAAGAGTTCGAGCTTGTGGCCGGGGTAAAGCCACTGCGAGGTCTTGCCGTCGTCGTGCAGCTTGCGCGGCTCGCTGCCGAAGCCACCCTCGTCGGCGACAACCTCGACCACGCGGTGGCCCCAGTCTTCCCAGCGGTTGGGCTGGGCCACCCGCTCCATCACCACCGCAACGGTGACAGAAGGCCGAGTCATGTGAGCCCCTCTCGCGATGTGTGCATCGCACGATCCCCCGAGGGGATGGCCGCTTGCTTGGGGCGGCCCGGCGCTGTGCGGTCCACTACGTCGTCTTCGAAATCGAGATCGTCGGGAACTTCGAGCTGAAGTCCTTCGCCTTCGCCGCGATCTTCACCGCCACCTGGCGCGCCACCGACTTGTAGATGCCGGCGATCTCGCCGTCGGCGTCGCTGACCACCGTCGGCCGGCCGGCGTCGGCCTGCTCGCGAATCGACAGATCGAGCGGCAGCGCGCCGAGGTAGTCCACGCCGTACTCGGCCGCCATCTTCTTGCCGCCGTCGGCGCCGAAGATGTGCTCGGCGTGGCCGCACTGCGAACACACGTGCACCGCCATGTTCTCGACGATGCCGAGGATCGGCACGCCGACCTTCTCGAACATCTTCAGGCCCTTCTTCGCATCGAGCAGCGCGATGTCCTGCGGCGTCGTCACGATCACCGCGCCGGTCAGCGGCACGCGCTGGCTGAGCGTCAACTGGATGTCGC
>CADEEN010000164.1 GCA_902826345.1 uncultured Burkholderiales bacterium
GGTCTGCAGGCCGCACATGCCGGCCATCAGCGGGTGGTCGTCGGGGATCGTGCCCCAGCCCATCAACGTCGGGATCACCGGCACGCCGGTGAGCTCGGCGAACTCGACCAGCAGGTCGGCCGCATCGGCGTTGATGATGCCGCCACCGGCGACGATCAGCGGCTTGGTCGACGCGGCCAGCATGTCGAGCGCCTTCTCGATCTGCTTGCGCGATGCGGCGGGCTTGTAGAGGGGCAGCGGCTCGTAGGTCTCGATGTCGAACTCGATCTCGGCCATCTGCACATCGAACGGCAGGTCGATCAGCACCGGGCCCGGGCGGCCCGAGCGCATCAGGTGGAAGGCCTGCTGGAAGGCGCGCGGCACCTGCGCCGGCTCGCGCACGGTGACGCTCCACTTCGTCACCGGCTTGCTGATCGACTCGATGTCCACCGCCTGAAAGTCTTCCTTGTACAGCCGCGCGCGCGGCGCCTGACCGGTGATGCACAGGATCGGGATGCTGTCGGCGATGGCCGAGTACAGGCCGGTGATCATGTCCGTGCCTGCCGGCCCCGAGGTGCCGATGCACACGCCGATGTTGCCCGCCTTGGCGCGCGTGTAGCCCTCGGCCATGTGCGACGCGCCCTCGACGTGGCGCGCCAGGATGTGCGCGATCGATTCGCGCTCACGCATCGCCGCGTACAAAGGATTGATCGCGGCACCGGGCACGCCGAAGGCCTGCGTCACGCCTTCCTTTTCCATCACCAGCACGGCGGCCATCGCGGCCTTCATCTTTGCCATCGTCGTCTCCTTGAAGCGATGGAGGAATGGTCGATCGTTCGGGCGGTGCCGGCAATCCCAGCCGGCGCATGTTTGCTATTCCGTGGTGGAATACCAAGCATGGACCGTGTCGCCGCCGTCGCCCTTTTCATCCGCATCGTCGAGACCGGCAGCTTCTCGAAGGCCGCCGCCGAGTTCGGCATCACGCAACCCACCGCAACCAAGGCGGTGGCGGCGATGGAGCAGCGCCTGGGCGCGCGCCTGTTGCACCGAACGACGCGCGGCGTCAGCCCGAC
Organism: uncultured Burkholderiales bacterium; assembly: GCA_902826345.1. Taxonomy (GTDB): domain Bacteria; phylum Pseudomonadota; class Gammaproteobacteria; order Burkholderiales; family Burkholderiaceae_C; genus CADEEN01. Next base: position 1,053 of record CADEEN010000164.1, read on the forward strand.
CGAGGTCGGCACGCTGTACTACGACAAGTGCAAGGCCATCACCCACGAGATCGAAGCCGCGGACAACCTGGCCACGCTGATGCAGAGCGGCGTCGGCGGCACGCTGCGCGTGTCGACGTCGGTGGCCTTCGGCCGGCGCGTGCTGGTGCCGCTGGCCATCGCCTACATGCGCGAGCACCCGGGCCTGACGGTGGACCTGTCCTTCGACGACCGCTACGTCAACATGGTCGAGCAAGGCATGGATCTGGCGGTGCGTATGGGTCGCCTGGCCGACTCGACGCTCGGCTCACGCTACCTCGGCCGCAACCCGTGGTTGATGGTCGCCGCACCGGCGTACCTGAAAGCGCACGGCACGCCGAAAGCCGCGCCGGAGTTGTCGCAGCACGCCTGCCTGATCTACAGCACCGTGCAAGGCGATGACCGCTGGATGCTGACCGGCCCCGACGGCAAGGAGCGCGTGGTGCCGGTGCGCGGCCCGCTGCGCTCCAACAACCTGTCGGCCGTGCTTGCCGCCGCGCGCGAGGGGCTGGGCATTGCGATCTTGCCTTGGTACGTGGCGCGCGAATCGGTGGGCGACGGCAGCGTCGTGCCGATCCTGGAGCGCTACACGCTGCCGGCGCAGGAGATCCACGCGGTGTTCCCGTCGCCGAAGCTGGTGCCGGGCAAGGTGAGCGCATTCATCGAGCACCTGCGCAGCGCGTTGGAGGGGGCGTGGTGGGAGCGCGGAGCGTGAACGACCGTCAGGCGGGCGCGCTCACCAGCGCGGCGGCCGCTTGTCGATGAAGGCCTGCACGCCTTCCAGCGCCGCCTCGTCCACCATGTTGCAGGCCATCGTCTGGCCGGCGTCGGCGTACGCAGCCTCGATCGGTTGCTCGAGCTGGCGGTAGAACAGGCCCTTGCCGGCGGCGATGGCCACGCGCGGTTTGGCAACGATCGCCGCGACGAGTCGTTCGACTTCGCCGTCGAGCGCATCCGGCGCCACCACGCGGTTGACGAGCCCTTGGGTCAGCGCTTCTTCGGCCGAGATGAAGTCGCCCGTCACCAGCATCTCGAAGGCCGCCTTGCGCGCCACGTTGCGCGACAACGCCACGCTCGGCGTCGAGCAGAACAAGCCGACGTTGATGCCGCTGACGGCGAAGCGCGCATCGCTGGCCGCCACCGCCAGATCGCACATCGCGACCAGTTGGCAGCCGGCCGCCGTGGCCATGCCGTGCACGCGCGCGATCACCGGCACGGGCAGCCGCTGAATCGTCATCATCATGCGGCCGCACTGAGCGAACAGGCGCTCGTAGTAGTCGAGAGAAGGCGCGGCGCGCATCTCCTTCAGATCGTGCCCGGCGCAGAAGGCCTTGCCGGCCGCGGCGATCACGACCACGCGCGCACTCGCATCGGCCGCCACCGCGTCGAGCGCAGCCTGCAGCGCTTCGAGCATGGCTTCGGACAGCGCGTTGTAGGCCAGCGGCCGGTTCAGCGTCAGCGTGATCACGCCGCGCGAATCCTTGTCTTGCAGCAGCAGCGATTCGCTCGTCATCGCGTCTCTCCTCACTCGATCGCCGAGGCGCTCTTCGCGCGCTCGCGCAACTGGAACTTCTGGATCTTGCCGGTGCTCGTCTTCGGGATCTCCTCGAAGCGGATCTCGCGCGGCACCTTGTAGGCGGCCAGGAGCGACTTGCAGTGCGCGATCAGCTCGGCCGCGGTGACCTTCGCATCGGGTTTGATCTCGACAAAGGCCAGCGGCGTCTCGCCCCACTTCGCGTCCGGCCGCGCCACCACCGCGCAGGCCAGCACCGCGGCATGGCGGTACAGCGCGTCCTCGACCTCGATCGAGCTGATGTTCTCGCCACCGCTGATGATCACGTCCTTGCTGCGATCCTTGATCTTGACGTAGCGGTCCGCTTCCATCACCGCCAGGTCTCCCGTGTGGAACCAGCCGCCTTCGAATGCCTTGGCGGTGGCAGCCGGGTTCTTCAGGTAGCCCTTCATGACGATGTTGCCGCGGAACATGATCTCGCCCATCGATTGCCCGTCGGCCGGCACTTCACGCATCGTCTCGGGGTCGAGCACCGTCATGCTCTCCTGCAACACGTAGCGCACGCCCTGGCGGCCGTTCAGGCGCGTCTGCTCCGACAGGCTCTCTTGCGACCAACCATCGCGCTTGACGGCCACCGATGCCGGGCCATAGACCTCCGTCAAGCCGTAGACATGCGTGATGTCGAAACCGAGCTGCGCCATGCCTTCGATCATCGCCGCCGGCGGCGCGGCACCGGCGACCATGCCTCGCACCTTCTGCGTGATGCCTTCGCGCCACTCGGCCGGCGCGTTGATCAGCAGGCTGTGCACGATCGGCGCGGCGCAGTAGTGGTCCACGCCATGCTCACGCATCGCACCCAGCATCGCGCGGGCCTCGACCTTGCGCAGGCAGACATGCGTGCCGCCCAACATCGCAACCGTCCACGGAAAGCACCAGCCGTTGCAGTGGAACATCGGCAGCGTCCACAGGTACTTCGGGAAGTGCGGCATCGTCCAGGTCGCGGCGTTGCACACAGCGTTCAGGTAGGCGCCGCGGTGGTGCGTGACCACGCCCTTCGGGTCGCCGGTGGTGCCGCTGGTGTAGCTGACCGCGATCGCGTCCCACTCGCTGGCCGGGCCCTCGAACTTCGCCATCGGTGCGTGCGCGGCGAGCAGCGCTTCGTACTCATGCGTGCCGACGCGCTCGCCGGCGCCGCTGTACTCGCTGTCGCAGACGTCGATGACGACCGGCGTGCGGCCGCGCTCGGCCTTCAACAAGCGCAAGGCCTCGCCGATCACCGGCGAGAACTCGCTGTCGGTGATCAACACCGCGCACTCGCAGTGGTTCATCTGCCAGGCCAGCAGCGGCGCGTCGAGCCGTGTGTTGAGCGTGTTGAGCACGGCGTTGATCGCCGGCACGGCGTAGTGCGCTTCGACCATCTCCGGCGTGTTGGGCAGCATCACGCTCACGGTGTGGTGGCGGCCGACGCCGAGCGCCTTCAGCGCCGCGGCCAGGCGCGCGATGCGCTCGCGGAGTTGCGCCCACGTGTAGCGCCGCGCGCCGTGGATCACGGCGGGCAGATCGCCGAACACCTCGGCGCTGCGCTCGACAAAACTCACCGGGCTCAGCGCTGCGAAGTTGGCGGCGTTGGCTGGCAGATGCTCGTCGTAGATGCTGCTCATATCGTCGCTCCCAGTGCTTGGTCTACGTCCCAAAGGATGTCGTCGATGTGCTCCAGCCCAACGGAGATGCGCACCATGTCCGGCAGCACCCCGGCAGCGCGCTGCTGCGCTGCGTCGAGTTGTCGGTGCGTCGTGCTCGCCGGGTGGCTGATCAGAGTGCGCGTGTCGCCGATGTTGACGAGGTGGCTCATGAACTGCGCCGCCTCGATGAAGCGAACGCCGCTGTCTGCACCGCCCTTCACGCCGAACGCCAGCAGCCCCGACGCGCCGCGCATCTGCCGTTTCATCAGCGCGTGCTGCGCATGGTCTTCGAGCCCGGGGTAGTTGACCCAGGCCACGCGCGCATCGGCTTGCAGGAACTTCGCCACCGCGAGCGCGTTGCTGCAATGCCGCTCCATGCGCAGCGGCAGCGTCTCGATGCCTTGCAGGATCTGCCAGGCCGCGATCGGCGCCAGCGCGGCGCCGTAGACACGCTGCGTCTCCATACGGCAGCGCATCGTGAAGGCGAAGTCGCCGAAGGTCTCGTGAAAGACCACGCCGTGGTAGCCCGGCGACGGCTCGGTCATGCCGGGAAACTTGCCGTTGCACCACGGGAAGTCGCCGCGCTCGACGAGCACGCCGGCGAGCGTGGTGCCGTGCCCGCCGAGGTACTTGGTGGCGGAGTGCACGACGATGTCGGCGCCCAGCGCCAGCGGGTTGCAGAGAAACGGACTCGGCACCGTGTTGTCGATGATCAGAGGCACGCCGTGCGCATGCGCCACGGCGGCCACCGCGGCGATGTCGAGCACCACCAGGCTCGGGTTGCCGAGCGATTCGGCGAACACCGCGCGTGTGTTCGGCCGCATCGCGGCGGCGAAGGCTTCGGGGTCGGTGGCATCGACGAAGGTCGCTTCGACGCCGAACTTGCGCAGATTCACCGCCAGCATCGTCACCGTGCCGCCGTAGAGCGCGCCGGCGGCTACGACGTGGTCACCCGCTTGCAGGATCGTCATCAGCGCGGTGGCTTCAGCCGCCATGCCGCTGGCGCAGGCCACCGCGGCACGGCCGCCTTCGAGCGCGGCGACGCGTTCTTCGAGCGCCGCGACGGTCGGATTCGACAGGCGCGAATAGACGTTGCCGAAGGTCTGCAGATTGAACAGCGATGCCGCGTGGTCGGCCGAGTCGAAGACGAAGCTCGTCGTCTGGTAAATCGGCAGCGCGCGTGCGCCGGTGGCCGCGTCCGGGATCTGGCCGGCGTGGATGGCGAGGGTTTCGGGTTGGAACTTGCGGTCGGCCATGGTCAGCTCAGTGTGGGCGCTTGGCCGAGATGACGCGCGTGTTGACGCCGATCCAGTTCAGCCCGCCGAAGATGCGCGCGTGCTCGATCTTCACGCAGCGGTCGATCACGGACGCCATTCCGCTGTCGCACACCAGCGCATCGGCCTCGCGGTTGACGACACCGATCTGCTGCCACAGCACGCGCGCGCCGATCTGCACCGCGGCCTGCGCGATCGGCAGCACGTCCTCTGTGCGCCGAAAGACATCGACCATGTCGATCGGCCCATCGATCTCCAACAGGCTGGCCACCACCGGCTCGCCGAGCAGCGTGCTGCCAGCCAGCCGCGGGTTCACCGGGACGATGCGATAGCCGTGCTGCTGCAGATACTTGGCGACAAAAAAGCTCGGCCGGTGCCACTGGTCGGACAGGCCGACCATGGCGATCGTGCGCGAGTCTTTGAGGGTGCGGCGCAGGCTGGCGATGTCGTCCACCCGGGCACTGTAGCGTGCCCGCCGCCGCTGACCGCGCGCTCAGGCCGGCATCGCCGCCGGCGCGTAGAGCAACGCCGGCACCTGCTCCGGCCGCAGCGGCCGTGACAGCAGGTAGCCCTGCCCGGCGGGCACGCCGAGCCGGCGCAGCGTGGCCAGTTGCGCAGCGGTCTCGATGCCTTCGGCGACGACGTTCTTGCCCAGCGCCTGGCCGAGCGTCAGCACCGCGCGCACGATCTCGACGTACTCGGCGCCGCCGTCCATCGCGACGATGAAGGAGCGATCGATCTTCAGGCAGTCGACCGGCAGCGTGCCGAGGTAGGCCAGCGACGAGTAGCCGGTGCCGAAATCGTCGATCGCCAATCGCACGCCGACGGCGCGCAAGCGCGCGATGGCGTCGCGCACCATGTCCAACCGGTTCATCAGTACGGTCTCGGTGATCTCGAGCGTCAGCCGGTCCGAGGCGACGCCGTGGCGGTGCAACACGCGCCGCACGCGCTCGACGAAGTCGGGCTGCGCGAGGTCGCGGCCGGAGATGTTGACGCTGACGCCCAGGTGCGCCATGTGCGGCGCCGCGCGGTGCCAGGCCGCGAGCTGTTCGACCGTCTTCTCGATCACCCACGCCGTCAGCGCCTCGATGTGCCCGGCCTCTTCGGCCAGGCTGATGAACACCGCCGGGCTGACCGCACCGCGCGTCGGATGCTGCCAGCGCGCCAGCGCTTCGAAGCCGACCAGGCGGTACGGCTCCAGGTCGAACAGCGGCTGGTAGCAGACGGACAGTTCGCCCTCGCCGATGGCGTGGCGCAGATCGGCTTCGAGCGCCAGCTTGTCGGCGATGCGCTCGTGCATCGTGCGGTCGAACACCGCGACGCGCCCGCGCCCGGCCGCCTTGGCTTCGTACATCGCCAGGTCAGCGTCGCGCAGCAACTCATCGACGCTGCGGTAGCCGAGGTCGCTGAAGGTGACGCCGACGCTGGCCGACGGAATGATCTCGGTGCCGCCGATCGGCAGCGGTTGCGACAGTGCGTGCAGGATGCGCTCGGCCAGCACCGTGCCGTCGCCGCTGTCGTGCACGTCGTGCAGCAGCACGGCGAACTCGTCGCCGCCCAGGCGCGCCACCACCTCCTTGCGGCGCAGGCATTGCTGGATGCGCCGGCCGACCTCGCGCAACAGCTCGTTGCCGTAGAAGTGACCGAGGCTGTCGTTGACGACCTTGAAGCGGTCGAGGTCGAGGAACATCACCGCGAAGCGCCTGTCGCTGTCGGTGCGGCTCGCCTCGACGGCCTTGGCGAGCTGGGCGTGAAAGTAGGCGCGGTTGGGCAACTCGGTCAGGCTGTCGTGATAAGCGATGTGCTGCAGCCGGGCCTCGGCGAGTTGGCGCGAGGTGATGTTCTGCACCTGGTAGATGAGGCCATCCTCGGCGCTGCCGGCATCGTTGTAGCGGCCGCAGTGCAAGGCCACCCAGAGCTCGCCGCCGTCGCCGGCGGTGCAACGCAGCTCGACGGCATCGGTGGCGCCGTCGTTTCGCTCGGTCACGTCGCGCGACTGGCGCTCGAACAGCGCGCCGTCGCTGGGGCGCAGCATCTCGACGAAGCGCTGCCCGGCCAGCGCCGCCTCGTCGTGGGCCAGCAGTTCGCACAAGGCCTGGTTGACGCGCACGATGCGGCCGCGGGCATCGACGATCGCCATGCCGATGGCGGCATGCGTGAAGGCCGCGGCGAAGCGCAACTGGTTCTGCTCGGCCTCGCGCTGCGCCTGCGAGACGCGTGTCTCCTGCGCGCGATGCTCGGCCTCGTTGTGCGCAATCGAGACGCGCAGCAGCGCCACCACCCCCAACGCTGCAAGCGCCACCGCGCCGATGGTGGCCAGGCCATGCTGGCTCGCATTGAGCTGCAGGATGCCGGCGACCAGCGCCGCAGCCAGGTAGATGCCGGCCAACCAGCTGAAGCTGCTGAACCATTGGCGCAGGTCGGGCCAGCGCCCCTTCTTCAGCGTCACGGTGGCCATCAGCGCGAACGTCGGCAGCACGAAGGGCACGAAGGCCAGCGGCAGCAGCACGATCAGCTTGGCCACCGGCGCCTTCAATCCCAGGCCGGCGACGAGCGGCCACAGCGCTTCGAACAGCGCGCCGCAGAGGGCCATGCTCGCCATCGCCGCGGCGGGCGTGCTGATGCGGCTCGACAAGCGCTTGCTGCCGCGCCAGGCGCCGATCACTCCTTCGAGGCCGACGGCCAGCACGGCGGCCGGCGGCCCGAGCACCGACAGCATCAGGAAGACGAACACGTCGGCGGCGCCGATCGAATACTTCGTGCGCGGGATCTGCACCGGGAACCAGGCAGCGACAGCCACGAAGAGCAACGCCACCAGCGTCTGCAGCCGGTCCGGCGCGGCGGGTGACGCCATCGCGAGCAGCGCGGCGATCAACGCCAGCGCGCCGGCCAGCGCGATCGCCAGCCACATGCGCAACGCAGCCGGCGTGTAGTCGTGAAAGTGCGTCAGCACAAAGCGCTGCCGCCAGCCCGGCGCCGGCGTGCCCGCCGCCGGCTCTCGCGGCGTTTCAGTCACCGTAGAAGCTGCGATCGGCGGTGCCCGCTGCATCGCCGGTGGATTCGCGCAGGATGAAGCCTTCATTGAGGATGAAGCCTTCATTGAGGATGAAACCCTCGTTCAAGATGAAGCCCTCGTTCAAGATGAAGCCCTCGCAGAGGATGAAGCCTTCATTGAGGATGAAACCCTCGTTCAAGATGAAGCCTTCATTGAGGATGAAACCCTCGTTCAAGATGAAGCCTTGGCTGAGCGTGAAGCCGTCGGCCTGGATCGCGTTGCCGCTGACGGCGAAGCCGAGGCCCAGCGTGTAACCGCGGCCGGCA
>CADEEN010000165.1 GCA_902826345.1 uncultured Burkholderiales bacterium
GTGATGGACGCCCAGCCGCGGCCGGTCCAGCGCCGTGGCGAGCGATGCAGCCACACCGGCGCCGACGAGCAACGCGCCGGCCAATCCCGGCCCACGCGTATAGGCCACGACATCGATGTCGGCGAGCGCACGGCCGGCGTGCTGCATGACCTGGCGCGTCAACGGCAACACGCGCCGGATGTGATCGCGCGACGCCAACTCGGGCACGACGCCGCCGAAGGCTTCATGCATGTCGGCCTGGCTGTACAACGCGTGCGCCAGCAGACGAGGGGTGTTCTCGCCGTCGGCCATCACCAGCGCCACGCCGGTCTCGTCGCACGACGACTCGATGCCGAGGACCTTCATGCCGCAGTTACAGATGTGAGGGAAACGTCGTGAACTTCAGCACGGCGTTTTCAAAACGACACACGTACGCATCAGAACAAACCCTGGGAATGCTCGTAAGTCCTTGGTCAGCGTCATCGGTCGAATGTAACCTCCGCGCCAAGGAGCTTTGAGGGTCAGTTGCTACGAGCGACCGATCCGATCGACCATGAAGCAATACAAGCTGGCGGCCTGGCCTGAACTGCCTGCGGCGTACCACCGCACGGTGTACCGCCGCATGCTCAGCGACCTGTCGCACCGCTACATGAGCCTGCCGGGTCTGGTGCTGTCCAGTGGCGGCAGCAAGCCCGAAGTGCGCCAGTTCCTGCTGATGCTCGACGGCATGGGCGTGTTGGTCGATCGCGAAGACCAGACCGACTCCTTCTTCGACACGACGATTCGTCCCGTGGGCGACTGGCTGCGCACCGTCTTCGGCGCGGACCACAAGATCTGACACCCGCGCCCGCAACGCTCAGTGTTTTTCCTTGGCGTGGTTGATCGAGTACTTCGGTATCTCGACGGTCACGTCCTGATTCGACACGATCGCTTGGCATGACAGCCGCGACGTCGGCTCGAGACCCCAGGCCCGGTCGAGCAAATCCTCTTCGCTCTCGTCCATCTCGCCGAGCGAGTTGAAACCCTCGCGCACGATGACGTGGCAGGTGGTGCAGGCGCAGCTCATCTCGCAGGCGTGTTCGATCTCGATGCCGTGTTCGAGCATCGCTTCGCACAGCGACGTGCCGGCAGCCGCTTCGATCGACTTGCCTTGCGGCGCGTACTCGGCGTGGGGGAGGATGCGGATGATCGGCATCAGATGTCTTCCACGCTGCGGCCGGCGAGCGCGGCACGGATGCCGCGGTTCATGCGCATCGCAGCAAAGGGTTCGGTGCCGTCGGCCAAGGCTTTGACCGCGTCATCGATGGCGTGATGGTCGTCGCTGCGAGCGGTTTCTTCGATGCTCGCCAACAGCGCTGCAATCGTTTCTCGCTCTTGCGCCGAGAGCAGATCGCCATCCGCCGCGAGCGCCGAGCGCGTCGCCAGCACCATGCGCTCGGCCTCGACACGCGCTTCGCGCAGCGCGCGCGCAGCGGCATCCACGTCAGCAGCGCCGAAGCCCTCCTTCAACATGCGCGCGATGTCGTCGTCGGCCAGACCGTAGCTCGGCTTGACGCTGACCTTCGCTTCGACGCCGCTGATCAGCTCTCGCGCCGATACAGCGAGCAGGCCATCGGCATCGACTTCGAAGGTGACGCGGATGCGCGCCGCGCCGGCCACCATCGGCGGGATGCCGCGCAACTCGAAGCTCGCGAGTGAGCGGCAGTCCGCAACCAGCTCGCGCTCGCCCTGCACGACGTGCAGCGCCAGCGCCGTCTGGCCGTCCTTGAAGGTGGTGAAGTCCTGCGCCTTGGCCACGGGAATGGTGCTGTTGCGCTCGACGATGCGCTCGACCAGGCCGCCCATCGTCTCCAGGCCGAGAGACAGTGGGATCACGTCGAGCAGGAGAATCTCGCCGTCTTGCGAGTTACCGGCCAGCGCATTGGCCTGGATCGCGGCGCCGACGGCGACCACCTCGTCCGGGTTCAGGTTGGTCAGCGGCTCGCGGCCGAAGAGTTCACCCACCGCCGTGCGCACCGCCGGCATGCGCGTCGCGCCTCCCACCATGACGACGCCTTGCACGTCGGCGCGGGTCACGCCGCCGTCGCGCAATACGCGCTTCGCTGCGGCGAGCGTGCGCTCGATCAACGGTTTGCACAGCGCGTCGAGTTGCGCGCGAGCGACGGGTTGCGTGATCGCACCGCTGCGCAGCGTGACGCTGTCGGCGCTGCTCAGCGCCTCTTTCACGGCGCGCGCAGCGACGAGCAACGCACGCTGCTCATGCGGCGTGTTGATCTTCGAGCCCGATTGCGCCACCACCCAGTCGGCCAATGCGGCGTCGAAATCGTCTCCACCCAACGCCGCGTCGCCGCCGGTCGCGACGACTTCGAACACGCCCTGCGTCAGGCGCAGCAGCGAGATGTCGAAGGTGCCACCGCCGAGGTCGTACACCGCATACAGGCCTTCACTCGCGTTGTCCAAGCCGTAGGCCACTGCGGCGGCCGTCGGCTCGTTGATCAGGCGCAGCACGTTCAGGCCGGCGAGCTTCGCGGCATCTTTCGTCGCCTGGCGCTGTGCATCGTCGAAGTACGCCGGCACGGTGATCACCGCGCCGAAGAGCTCGTCGGTGTCGAAGCTGTCTTCGGCCCGCTGCCGAAGCGCCGCCAGGATTTCCGCCGAGACTTCGACCGGCGTCTTGACGCCATCGCGCGTGTCGATCGCCACCATGCCCGGCTGGTCGATGAAGCGGTACGGCAGGCGCTCGCGCCCGACCACGTCGGCCAGTGCGCGACCCATCAGCCTCTTGGCCGAGACGACGGTGTTCAGCGGATCTTCCGCGAGCGCATCGAGCGCGGCCTGCCCGATCTGTCGCCGGCCGCCTTCGAGGTAGCGCACGGCAGACGGCAGGATCGCGCGGCCCTGCGCGTCGGGCAGGCACTCGGCGACACCGCTGCGCACGGCGGCAACGAGGGAGTGCGTCGTGCCCAGGTCGATGCCGACCGCGATCCGCCGCGTGTGCGGATCGGGCGACTGGCCCGGTTCGGAGATTTGCAGCAGGGCCATCAGTCGGTCGTGGCCTCGAGCCGTTCGGCCACGTCGCGGCGGAACTTCTGAATGAACATCAGCGCGCGCACGCGTTCTGCGGCTGCGATCGGCGTTTGCTCGTCATCGAGCAGCCGCCCCACCTGGTGCAGCAACTCCTGTTCGGCGCGGCGCACTTCGCTGTCGAGCGCGGCCAGCGCGCCGACGTCGTTGCGCGCATCGTCGAGCGCTTCGCGCCAGCCCATCTGCTGCTGCAGAAACGCCGTCGGCATCGCGGTGTTGCGCTCGGCGTCGATCGGCGCGCCGCGCAATTGGCACAAATAGCCCGCACGCGTCAGCGGCTCGCGCAAACGCCGGTAAGCCTCGTTGATGCGCACCGACCACTGCATCGCCATGCGCTGCGAGGCGGCGCCGTCAGCGGCGAACTTGTCCGGGTGCGCCGAGGCCTGCAGCTTGCGCCAACGCGCATCGAGATCGGCGCGATCCAACTCGAAGCGCTCGGGCAGGTCAAACAGCACGAAGTCGTTGTCGCGCAAGTTCACGCGATCACCTTCGACATGAACAGCGACAAGCCGTTCTCTGCATAGCCACCGAAAGCAGAGCGGCGTGCGTAGCCGCAGCGTTCGTACAAGCGCACGGCCTCGCGTTGATCGCGACCGGTTTCAAGCAGCGCGAGCGCAACACCCCGCTCGCGCAACGAACCTTCGAGCGTCTGCAGCAGGCGCTCGCCGATTCGCTGGCCGCGCATCGACGGATCGACGTACATGCGCTTGACCTCGCCGTAGGGCTGGCCATTGGTGTCCGCCTCGCCCGGCATGCATCTCACTGCGCCGGTGCCGACGATGCTGTGACCCCGCCGCGCGACGAAAAAGCTCACCTGCGGCGCCAGCAACTCGCTCACCGAGAGGATGTGATTCGCTTCGGGTTCGTACAACTCGCCGAGATATCGATCGAGTGCGTCCAACAACGCGACGACCTCGGGATGATCGGCGCGTTCCGGCTTGATCTCTACGACAGCATTCACACCCGGAACGACTCGCCGCAGCCGCAGCGGTCCTTCTCGCGCGGATTGTGGAACTTGAAGCCTTCGTTCAAGCCCTCGCGCACGAAGTCGAGCTCGGTGCCGTCGATGTAGGGCAGGCTCTTGGGATCGACCAGCACCTTGACGCCGTGGCCTTCGAAGACGATGTCTTCGGGCGCCACGTCGTCGGCGTACTCGAGCTTGTAGGCCAAGCCTGAGCAGCCGGTGGTCTTGACGCCCAGGCGCACGCCGACGCCCTTGCCGCGGCGCGACAAGTAGCGTGTGACATGGCGCGCCGCAGCTTCAGTGAGCGTGACTGGCATTCGCAGCGCTTCCGTGTTTGGCCTTGTAGTCTTCGACGGCCGCCTTGATCGCATCCTCGGCCAGGATCGAGCAGTGAATCTTCACCGGCGGCAGCGCCAGCTCGTGCGCGATGCGGTCGTTCTTGATCGTCAATGCTTCGTCGAGGCTCTTGCCCTTGACCCACTCGGTGACGAGCGAACTCGACGCAATGGCCGAGCCGCAGCCGTAGGTCTTGAAGCGCGCGTCTTCGATCAACCCGGTGACCGGGTTGACCTTGATCTGCAGCTTCATCACGTCGCCGCAAGCGGGCGCGCCGACCATGCCGGTGCCGACCGTATCGTCACCTTTGTCGAAGCTGCCGACATTGCGCGGGTTCTCGTAGTGCTCGATGACTTTGTCGCTGTAGGCCATGTTGGTATCTCCTTCAATGCGCCGTCCACTGGATGGTGGAAATGTCGATGCCGTCCTTGTACATCTCCCACAGCGGCGACAGGTCTCTCAACTTCGTCACCTGGGCTCGGATCAGGCTGGCCGCGTGGTCGATCTCTTCGACGGTCGAAAAGCGTCCGATCGTCATGCGCAGGCTCGAATGCGCCAACTCGTCGCTGCGGCCGAGCGCACGCAGCACGTAGCTCGGCTCCAGACTGGCGCTGGTGCAGGCCGATCCCGACGACACCGCGATGCCCTTGCAGCCCATGATCAGCGACTCGCCTTCGACAAAGTTGAAGCTCATGTTCAGGTTGTGCGGCACGCGCTTGTCCAGGTGGCCGTTGACAAAGACCTGCTCGACGTCGGACAAGCCGCGCAGCAGACGTTGTTGGAGCCCGCGGATGCGCTCGCTCTCGACGCCCATTTCGTCACGTGCAATGCGGTAGGCCTCGCCCATGCCGACGCACTGGTGCGTCGGCAGCGTGCCGCTGCGCATGCCACGCTCATGCCCGCCGCCATGCATCTGTGCCTCGATGCGCACGCGCGGCTTGCGTCGCACGTACAGCGCGCCGATGCCCTTGGGCCCATACGTCTTGTGCGAGGCCAGGCTCATCAGATCGACCGGCAGCTTCGTCAGATCGATTTGCACCTTGCCGGTGGCTTGCGCCGCATCAACGTGAAAGACGATGCCGCGCTCGCGGCAGATCGCACCGAGGGCCGCGATGTCCTGAATGACGCCGATCTCGTTGTTGACGAGCATCACCGCGGCCAGGATCGTGTCTGGCCGCAGCGCCGCCTTGAAACGATCGACGTCGACGAGCCCGTCTTCCTGCACGTCGAGGTAGGTCACCTCGAAGCCTTGGCGCTCCAGCTCGCGCATCGTGTCGAGCACCGCCTTGTGCTCAGTCTTCACCGTGACCAGGTGCTTGCCTTTGGTCTTGTAGAACTGCGCCGCGCCTTTGAGCGCCAGGTTGATGCTCTCGGTGGCGCCCGAGGTCCAGACGATCTCGCGCGGGTCGGCGCCGATCAGCGCCGCCACCTGCTCTCGCGCCTTTTCGACGGCAGCTTCCGCCTCCCAGCCCCAGGCGTGCGAGCGAGACGCCGGGTTGCCGAAATGCTCGCGCAGCCACGGCACCATCGCATCGACCACGCGCGGATCGCACGGCGTGGTCGCGCTGTAGTCGAGATAGATCGGGAAGTGCGGCGTCATATCCATCGGTTGGCTGGTTCGGTTCATTTGGCGATGGCCGCGCCGAGCGCGAACACCGAATTCGGCCCGGTAACGCGGATCGGCTTGACCACGGGCACCGACGAAATCGCGCGCTTCATCGGCGCCTGTTCGGTCACCGAAACGCCCTTGGCAATCTGCTCGTCGACCAGCTTTTTCAGCGTGACGGAGCTGAGGAACTCGATCATTTTGTGGTTCAGCGCCGTCCACAGGTCGTGCGTCATGCACTTGCCGGTTTCATCGCCCATGCAATGTTCCTTGCCGCCGCAGCCGGTGGCGTCGAGCGGCTCGTCGACGGCCAAGATGATGTCGGCCACCGTGATCTCGCCGGCCTCGCGGCCGAGCGAGTAGCCGCCGCCCGGGCCGCGCGTGCTTTCCACCAGCTCGTGGCGGCGCAGCTTGCCGAACAACTGTTCGAGGTAGGACAGCGAAATCTGCTGGCGCTGGCTGATCGCCGCCAACGCGACCGGGCCGTTGGTCGAACGCAGGCCCAGATCGATCATCGCGGTCACGGCAAAACGGCCTTTGGTGGTCAAGCGCATGGGGAAACTCCTTGAAGAGGGGGTGCTATCCCGAGCAGATTGCTCAAGTTTAGCGGAAGCCGACTGATTCGGTCGGATACAGCTCAGGAAGTTCCCAGGCGATCGACAAGGTTTTGGACCCAGGCGTCGGCGGCCGACTCGACCAGGTCGAGCACCTGCTCGAAGCCGGCGGCGCTGCCGGTGTAAGGGTCGGGCACAGCGGTCGCCGCGAACAGGCGGACCTCGGCGCGTGAAGAGCCTGGCGGCGCCAGGCGCCGCAGATCGGCCAGGTTGTCGTCGTCCATCGCCAGGATGAGGTCGAAGTGGTGGAAGTCGGCCTCAGCCACCTGACGGCCGCGCAGCGACGACAAGTCATAGCCCCGCTTTGCCGCGTGGCGCTGCGAGCGCGGGTCGGGCGGGCTGCCGACATGCCAGTCGCCGGTGCCCGCCGAATCGACGACGACATGTTGCGCCAGCCCCGCGGCTTCGAGCTTGGCGCGCAGCACGGCCTCGGCCGTCGGCGAGCGGCAGATGTTGCCGAGGCAGACCATCAGCACCCTCATGGCTTGCTCACGAGCGGCACCACGTTGCTGTCATGACTGGCCGCGCCGAACGCCTGCTCGCGCAGCAGCGCCAGCTGGTCGCGCACACGAGCCGCCTTCTCGAACTCGAGGTTCTTCGCGTGCTCGAGCATCTGCTTTTCGAGTTGCTTGATGCGCTTGGCGAGATCTTTCTCGTCGAAGGCGCCCACCTCGGCCGCCAACTGCGCCTTGGCCAGATCTTCCTTGGCCGTCTTGTCGGAGACGACGCCGTCGATCATCTCGCGCACCTGCTTGATGACGCTGCGCGGCGTGATGCCGTGCTCGGCATTGAATTCGATCTGCTTGATGCGCCGGCGGTCGGTCTCGTCGATCGCCTTCTTCATCGAGTCGGTCATCTTGTCGGCATACAGGATCGCCTTGCCGCTCAGGTGGCGCGCGGCGCGACCGATGGTCTGGATCAACGAGCGCTCGGCGCGCAGGAAGCCTTCCTTGTCGGCGTCGAGGATCGCCACCAGCGACACCTCGGGGATGTCCAGGCCCTCGCGCAGCAGGTTGATGCCGACCAGCACGTCGAACACGCCCAGCCGCAGGTCGCGCAGGATCTCGACGCGCTCGACGGTGTCGATATCGCTGTGCAGGTAACGCACTTTCACGCCGTTGTCGCTCAGGTAGTCGGTGAGCTGCTCGGCCATGCGCTTGGTCAGCGTCGTGATCAGCACGCGCTCGCCCACCTTCACGCGCTCGTGGATCTCCTGCAGCACGTCGTCCACCTGATGCGTCGCCGGACGCACCTCGACGACAGGATCGATCAGCCCCGTCGGCCGCACCACCTGCTCCACCACCTGGCCGGCATGGCGCTGCTCGTAGTCGGCCGGCGTGGCGGACACGAAGACGACCTGCCGCATGCGCTTTTCGAACTCCTCGAACTTCAGCGGCCGGTTGTCGAGCGCGCTCGGCAAACGAAAGCCGTACTCGACGAGCGTGCTCTTCCTCGCCCGGTCGCCGTTGAACATGCCGCCGAACTGCCCGATCAGCACATGGCTTTCGTCGAGAAACATCAGCGCGTCCTTCGGCAGGTAGTCCACCATCGTCGACGGCGGCTCGCCCGGCGCCGCGCCCGACAGATGTCGCGTGTAGTTCTCGATGCCCTTGCAGTGGCCGACCTCGTTCATCATTTCCAGATCGAAGCGCGTGCGCTGCTCCAGGCGTTGCGCTTCAACGAGCTTGCCGGCCTTGACGAACTCGTCGAGCCGCTCGCGCAACTCGGCCTTGATCGTCTCCACGGCGGCGAGCACGCGGTCGCGCGGCGTCACGTAGTGGCTCGACGGATAGATGACGAAGCGCGGCACCTTCTGCCGGATGCGGCCGGTCAGCGGGTCGAGCAGCGACAGGCTCTCGATCTGGTCGTCGAACAACTCGATGCGGATCGCCAGCTCGCTGTGCTCGGCCGGGAAGATGTCGATCACGTCGCCGCGCACGCGAAAGCCGCCGCGCGAGAAATCGGTTTCGTTGCGCGTGTACTGCATGCGGATCAGCTGCTGGATCACGTCGCGCTGGCCGATCTTGTCGCCGGTGCGCACGATGAAGCGCATCTGCGCGTAGTCCTCCGGCTTGCCGATGCCGTAGATCGCGCTCACCGACGCCACGATGATCGTATCGCGGCGCTCGAGCACGCTCTTCGTCGCGGACAGGCGCATCTGCTCGATGTGCTCGTTGATCGCGCTGTCCTTCTCGATGAACAGGTCGCGCTGCGGCACGTAGGCCTCGGGCTGGTAGTAGTCGTAGTAGCTGACGAAGTACTCGACGGCGT
>CADEEN010000166.1 GCA_902826345.1 uncultured Burkholderiales bacterium
CGGCGGCCTCACCGAAGGCCGCAAGATCGCCTCGATGGCCGAGACCTACCACCGGCCGTTCGCGCCGCACGACTGCATCGGCCCGGTCGGCTTCGCGGCGGCGATCCACATGTCGTTCTCGCAGCCGAACACGCTGACTCAGGAATCGGTGCGCGCGTTCTACAAGGGTTGGTACAACGAACTCGTCACCGCCGTGCCGCGCATCGAAGGCGGTTATGTCTATCCGATGGACGGCCCGGGTCTCGGCGTAGATCTGCAACCCGCCGTGCTCGAGCGCAGCGACTTGATCGTTCGCCGCAGCGCAGCGTCCTGAAGGAGCACCATGTCAATCCAACTGTTCAGCCTCGAAGGGCGCACTGCCCTCATCACCGGATCGTCGCGCGGGCTCGGCGAGGGCATCGCGTCCGGCTTCGCCGCCGCAGGCGCGCGCGTGGTGTTGAACGGCACCGACGCCACACGTGTGCGCGAATCGGCGCAGGCGCTGCGCGCGTTGGGCCACACCGTGTTCGAAGCGCCGTTCGACGTCTGCAACGAGAGCGCGGTGGTCAGCGCCTTCGAGACCCTAGACCGCGAAGGCGTCGAGGTCGACATCCTCGTCAACAACGCCGGCATCCAGTTTCGCAAGCCGATGGTGGAATTGGCGCTGGCCGACTGGCAGCGCGTGATCGACGTCAACCTGACCAGCGCCTTCCTCGTCGGCCGCGAGGCGGCGCGCCGCATGATCGCGCGCCAGCGCGGCGGCAAGATCGTCAACATCGCCTCGCTGACGAGCGAAGGCGCGCGCGCCACCGTGGCGCCCTACACGGCGGCCAAGGGCGGCATCAAGATGCTGACCCGCGCGATGACGGCCGAGTGGGCGATCCACGGCATCCAGGCCAACGCCATCGGCCCCGGCTACATGGCCACCGAGATGAACACCGCGCTGATGAACGATCCCAAGTTCGACGCCTGGGTCAAGGACCGCACGCCCGCGCAACGTTGGGGCAAGCCCGACGAGCTCGTGGGCGCGGCCATCTTTCTCGCCTCGCGCGCCTCCAACTTTGTCAACGGACAGGTCGTGTACGTGGACGGCGGCTTTCTCGCGGTGCTCTGACTGCACCACCCAATTTCATTCCAAGGAGACCTGACATGTATTCCGCTCTCAAGCCTCTCGCTCTCGTGGCTGCTCTTTCGCTCTCCTGTAGCGCCGCCTTCGCCGAAGTCAAAGCCAAGATCGGCCACGCGATGCCCGAGACGCACCCGCAAGCCGCGGCGATGAACAAGTTCGCCGAACTGGTGAACACCTACACCAAGGGCAACGTCAAGGTGCAAGCCTTCCACAGCGCCGTGCTCGGTAGCGACGAGAAGCAATTGCAGGCGGTGCAGTCCGGCACGCAGGAGCTTTACATCGGCACGCTGGCACCGCTGTCGGCGAAGGTGAAAGAAGTGCAGGTCTGGGATCTGCCCTTCCTCTTCGCCAACGAGAAAGAGGTGTATGCGGTGCTCAACGGCCCGTCGTCGAAGAAGATCTTCCAGGCCATCGAGCCGAGCGGCCTGGTCGGTCTGACGTGGACCGGCATGGGCTTTCGCAACCTGTCCAACAGCAAGCGCAGCGTGACCAAAATCGACGACATCAGCGGCCTGAAGGTGCGCGTGATGACGAATCCGGTGGCCCTGGACACCTGGAAGACGCTCGGCGCGAATGCCACGCCGATGGCGTTCGCCGAAGTCTTCCCCGCGCTCGAAATCAAGGCGCTCGACGGGCAGGAGAACCCACTGCTGCACATGTACTCGAACAAGATGCAGGAAGTGCAGAAGCACATCTCGCTGACGAACCACGTCTATACGCCGGTGGCGCTGGTAGCCTCGAAGAAGTTCTGGGACGCCCTCAGCCCCGCCGACAAGGAAGGCGTGCAGAAGGCGGCCACCGAGGCCGGCGCGCTGCAACGCAAGCTGCTCGACGACGGCAATGCCGACGTCATCGCCAAGTTCAAGGCCGCAGGCGTCACGGTCGATGCGATCCCGCCGGCCGAACTGGTCAAGATTCAGGACAAGGTCAAGCCGGTGATGAGCAAATTCGCGCCGCAAATCGGCGAGGATTTCGTGAAGGGCTTCCAGGCCGAAATCGCCACCGCGCGCGCAGCAAAGTAAGCCCGCCCGACTGAACCGCCAAGGCATGGGCAACACCATGAAGGCGATCGCCGACGCGTTCACGCGCGTGCTCGAAGCGGTGATGGTGCTGTGCCTGGCCGTGATGCTGGTGATGGTGTTCGGCAACGTCGTCTTGCGGCTGTTCTTCAACACCGGCATCGACCTGTCGGAAGAGATTCCGCGCTTCGCTTTCGTCTGGATGACCTTCATCGGCGCCATCGTCGGCATGCGCCGGCGCGCGCACCTCGGCGTGGACATCGTCGTGCAGTTGCTGCCCGCGCTCGGCCGCCGTGTGTGCTGGGGCATCAGCCAGGCGGTGATGCTCGTGTGCTGCATCGTCATCGTCTACGGCACCTACCTGCAGCACGACATCATCGAGGGCAACGCGTCGCCGGTGGCGCAATTGAGCATGCTATGGGTGTTCGGCGTCTCCTACCTCACCGGCACGGCAATTGCGATCATCTGCGCCTCCAACCTGCTGCGCTTGTTCGCCGGCAAGGTGGCCGATGACGAGCTGATCGACGTGCACGAAGAAGGCATGGCCGACGCACAGGAAGCGCAGCGCGAGATGGAAGCGCATCCGCTGAATGAAGGTGCGAAGCGATGATCATCTTCATCTTCATCGCCTCGCTGCTCGGCTTCATGGCGCTGGGCATGCCGGTGGCGTTTGCGCTGATCGCCTGCGGCCTGTCGATGATGCTCTACATGGGCGCGACCGATCCGCAGATCGTGATCCAGAACATGTGGGACGGCGCCAACAGCTTTCCGCTGCTGGCCGTCCCCTTCTTCATGCTCGCCGGCGAGTTCATGAACGCCGGCGGCATGACGCGCCGCATCATCCTGATGGCGATGTCGTGGATCGGGCACATCCGCGGCGGCCTCGGTTATGTCGCTGTCGCCGCTGCCGTGATCATGGCGTCGCTGTCAGGCTCGGCCGTGGCCGACACGGCGGCACTCGCCGCGG
Organism: uncultured Burkholderiales bacterium; assembly: GCA_902826345.1. GTDB lineage: Bacteria > Pseudomonadota > Gammaproteobacteria > Burkholderiales > Burkholderiaceae_C > CADEEN01. The sequence goes on from CADEEN010000166.1 coordinate 3,095, forward strand.
TGCTGGTGCCGATGATGCGCAACGCCGGCTACAACATCAACCGCTCGTGCGGCCTGATCGCCTGCGGCGGCATCATCGCGCCGGTGATCCCGCCATCGATCGCGATGATCTTGTACGGCGTGACCGGCGGCGTCTCGATCACCAAGCTCTTCATCGCCGGCATCGTGCCCGGCATCCTGATGGGCGTGGCCATCATGCTGGCCTGGCGCTGGTCGATCGGCCGCGACAAGGTCAAGACGGAGCCCAAGCGCACCACAGCCGAGCGACTGAAGGCCACGCGCGAGGCGCTGTGGGCGCTGGTGCTGCCGATCGTCATCATCGGCGGATTGAAGTTCGGCATCTTCACGCCGACCGAAGCCGCGGTGATCGCCGCCGTGTACTCGCTGTTCGTCGGCCTCGTCGTCTATCGTGAGATCAAACCATCGCAGCTCTTCCACCTCTTCTACCGCGCGGCAGAGACCACCGCGGTGATCATGTTCCTGGTTTCGGCCGCCGGCGTCTCGGCGTGGCTGATCACCACCGCCAGCATCCCTCAGCAACTCGCAGAGCTCGTGCAGCCGCTGATGGACAGCCCGAAGCTGCTGGTGTTTACGCTGATGCTCATGGTGCTGCTGGTCGGCACCGCCCTGGACTTCACGCCCACCGTGCTGATCATGACGCCGGTGCTGATCCCGGTATTGAAGCAGGCCGGCATCGACCCGGTGTACTTCGGCGTGCTCTTCATCATGAACAACGCCATCGGCCTCGTCACGCCACCGGTGGGCACGGTGCTCAACGTCGTCTGCGGCGTCGCCAAGATCCCGATGAGCGGCGCGATCAAGGGCGTGCTGCCCTTCATGACGGCGCAGGCCATCGTCATGTTCCTGCTCGTGCTGTTCCCGCAGATCGTCATGTGGCCGTTGCAATGGATGACACGTTGACGCCATGAAAATCCTCTTCCACGGCCAGAACGCCACCAACTTCCGCGACGGCTTCGATCGCATGATCGATCCGGCGCACACGATCGTCGATGTCAGCGATGCGCTGTCGGCGCCGGGCGAGGTCGAGCAGTTCGCGTCGGCCGACGTCATCGTCGGCATCAAGCTCGATGCGACGATGCCGGTGCCGCGGCAACTTCGCCTGTTCCATGCGCCGGCTGCGGGCACCGACGCGATCGACCAGTCGCTGCTGCCGGCGCAGGCCGCACTGTGCAACTGCCACGGCCATGAAGACGCGATTGCGGAGTACGTGTTCGCCGCGCTGCTGGCGCGTCACGTGCCGCTGATGCAGGCCGATGCCGACCTGCGCCGCAAGCAATGGACGTTCTTCGCCGGCCGGCCCAACGCCCTGCGCACCGAACTCGGCAGCCAGACGATCGGACTGCTCGGCTTCGGCCACATTGCCAAGGCGATCACGCTGCGTGCCAAGGCCTTCGGCATGCGCGTGCATGCGGCTAACCGCAGCGCGATCAACAGCGAGTTTGTCGATCGCGTCTATTCGCTGTCGGAGTTGCACGCGTTTCTGGCCGACGTCGATGTCGTCGTCGTCACGTTGCCGCTGACGGCGCAGACACAAGGCCTCGTCGATGCCGCCGCGCTGAATGCGATGCGACCATCGGCGTTCCTGGTCAACGTCGGCCGCGGGCCGGTGATCGCAGAGCAAGCGCTGTACGACGCGCTGCGATCGAGGCGCCTGGCCGGCGCGCTGATCGACACCTGGTACCAGTACCCGACACCGACTCAAACCGAGTGCGCGCCATCGACGATGGACTTCGCGGCACTCGACAACGTGCTTATGACACCGCACATGTCCGGCTGGACATCAGGGACTGTGCTGAGGCGCCAACAGACGATGGCGGACAACATCGCCCGACTGGCCACAGGGCGGCCATTGCAGAACGTACTCAAGCCCGCATCCACTTCATAAACCCACGGAGACTGACGATGACCATTTCCCGACGCGCACTCACCGGCATTGCCGCTGCTGCCGCCCTGGCCTGCCTGGCGCCTGCCGCCCTCGCCGCCAAGTTCAACTTGAAGCTCGGCCACGCCGTCAACACCACCGACGGCCAGCACGCCGCCGCGGTGAAGATGGCCGAGCTGGTCAAGGAGCGCACCAAGGGTGACGTCGAGATCACGATCTTCCCCGCCAACCAGCTCGGCAACGACGCAGCGATGATCAACGGCGTGCGCGGCGGCACGATCGACATCGTCTCCAGCGGCGCGTCCAACTTCAACGGCATCGTCGCCAACACGGCAGCGATGGAGCTGCCCTTCGTCTTTCGCAGCGCGCAGCACGCCTACACCGTGCTCGACGGCCCGATCGGCAGCGGCGTGTTGAACGAGTTGACCCCGCACGGCCTGAAGGGCCTGGCCTACTGGGAGAACGGCTGGCGCGCCTTCACCAACAACAAGCGGCCGATCAAGACACCCGAGGACGCCAAGGGCCTGAAGATCCGCTCCACCGGCAACCCGTACCACATCCAGGCCTTCAAGCTGCTGGGCATGAACCTGTCGGCTATGGCGATTACCGAGCTCTACACCGCGCTCGAGACCGGCACCTTCGATGCGCAGGAGCATCCGATCAACGTCACCTGGTCGTCGAAGTTCTATGAAGTGCAGAAGCACCTGACGATCAGCAACCACGTCTATTCGCCGCTGATGCTGGTGATGAACAAGGCCAAGTTCGACAGCCTGCCGGCCGACGTGCAGGGCATCGTCGTGCAGGCTGCGCGCGATGCTGCCAAGTACCAGCGCGAGCTGAACGCCGGCAACGCCGCCAAGGTCGTCGCCGAGCTGAAGAAGTCGGGTATGCAGGTCGTCGAGACGGTGGACATGACGCCGTTCCAGAAGATCGTTTCGGAGCCGATCGCCAAGGCCTTCGCCGAAAAGAACGGCCCGGCGCTGTTGAAGGCGATCGAAGACACCAAGTAAGAAACAGCACGAGGCGAGCGGAATGAACCGGCTCAACGATCTGTTCTTCCGGCTCGCCGAAGCGCTGCTCGTGCTGATGCTGACCGCCATGGTGGTGATGGTGTTCGGCAACGTCGTGCTGCGCTACGGCTTCAACTCGGGCCTCGACTTCTCGGAAGAGTTGTCGCGCTTCTTCTTCATCTGGATCACCTTCCTCGGCGCCGTGATCGCCATGCGCGAGAAGGCGCACCTGGGTCTGGACACGCTGATCCGCGTGCTGCCGAGCGCCGGCAAGAAGTTCTGCTTCGGCCTGTCGCAGCTGCTGATGTTCGGCTGCTGCTGCCTGATGTTCTACGGCACCTGGCGCCAGCACCAGATCAACGCGACGACGATGTCGCCTGTCATCGGCCTGCCGATGATCTGGGTCTACGGCGTCGGCTACCTGGCCAGCGGGGCGATGGGGCTCATCATTCTCGGCAACCTCATCAAGCTGGCGACGGGCCGCATCGCCGACAGCGACCTGATCCAGGTCCACGACTCGGAAGACGATGCGCTCGCGCACGTGCCCGACGACTTGAAACCGCAAACCAAATGACGATCCTCGTCTTCGTCGTCTCGCTGCTCGGCGCGATGGCGCTGGGCATGCCGCTCGCCTTTTCGCTGCTGGTGTCCGGCGTGGCGCTGATGCTGCACCTCGATCAGTTCGACACGCAGATCGTGTCGCAGAACCTGATCAGCGGCGCCGACAACTTTCCGCTGATGGCCGTGCCCTTCTTCATGCTCGCCGGCGAGTTGATGAACGCCGGCGGCATGAGCCGGCGCATCGTCAACTCGGCGATGGTCTGGGTCGGCCACTTCCGCGGCGGCCTCGGCTACGTGGCGGTCTTCGCAGCGCTGGTGATGGCCAGCCTGTCGGGCTCGGCCGTGGCCGACACCGCCGCGCTCGCTGCCGTGCTGATGCCCATGATGCGCAAGGCCGGCTACCGCATGGACCGCTCGGCCGGCCTGATCGCCGCCGGCGGCATCATCGCGCCGGTGATCCCGCCGTCGATCGGCTTCATCCTCTTCGGCGTCATCGGCGGCGTGTCGATCAGCAAGCTCTTCCTCGCCGGCATCGTGCCCGGCATCCTGATGGGCGCCGCGCTGATCGTCACCTGGTGGCTCGTCGCCCACAACGACAAGGTCGATGTCGCGCCGAAGGTGCCGATGGGCGAGCGCGTGCGCGTCACGGCCGACGCGTTCTGGAGCTACCTGCTCGCTTTCACCATCATCGGCGGCATGAAGGCCGGCATCTTCACGCCCACCGAAGCGGCGGTGGTGGCCGTCGTCTACTCGCTGCTGGTGGGCCTGTTCGTCTATCGCGAGATCAAGTTCAACCAGCTCTACGCGATCGTGCTCGCCGCCGGCAAGACGTCGGCGATCGTCATGTTCCTGGTCGCCGCGGCGCTGGTGTCGGCATGGCTCATCACTGTCGCCAACATCCCGAACCAGATCGTCGCGCTGATGCAGCCCTTCATCGACAACAAGACGTTGTTGATGGTGATGCTGATGCTGCTCGTCGTGATCGTCGGCACGGCGCTCGACTTCGCGCCGACGGTGCTGATCCTCACGCCGGTGCTGATGCCGCTGGTGCGCCAGGCCGGCATCGACCCGGTGTACTTCGGCGTGCTCTTCATCATCAACAATGCCATCGGCCTGCTGACGCCGCCCGTGGGCACGGTGCTCAACGTCGTCTGCGGCGTCGGCCGCGTGCCGATGCACGACGTCATCAAGGGCGTGTGGCCCTTCCTGCTGTCGCAACTGGTCGTGCTCGGGCTGTTGATCGCGTTCCCGCAGATCGTGCTCGCGCCGCTGAAATTCCTGACCACCTGAACCCACAGAAATCATGGACGCACTCGTCATCCACGCCGCCAACGACCTTCGCGTCGAAGACGTTGCCACGCCCGCCGTCGGCGCCGGTCAGATGCGCATCCGCGTGCGCACCGGCGGCATCTGCGGCTCGGACCTGCACTACTTCCAGCACGGCGGCTTCGGCACGATCCGCATCAAGGAGCCGATGGTGCTGGGTCACGAAGTGTCGGGCGTGATCGAAGAGGTCGGCCTGGGTGTGGCGGGGTTCGCAACGGGCGAGCGCATCGCCGTCAGTCCGAGCCGGCCGTGCACGCTCTGCCGCTTCTGCCAGCTCGGCCTGCAGAACCATTGCCTGGACATGCGCTACTTCGGCAGCGCGATGCGCATGCCGCATGTGCAGGGCGCGTTCCGCAAGGAGCTCGTGATCGAGACGCACCAGGCGCACAAGCTCGTCGATGCCGTCAGCGACGCCGAAGGCGCGATGGCCGAACCGTTGGCCGTGGCGTTGCATGCCGTCAATCGCGCCGGGCCGCTGCTCGGGCGCAAGGTGCTCGTCACCGGCTGCGGCCCGATCGGCGCGATGACGATCATCGCCGCGCGCCGCGCCGGCGCGACGCACATCGTCGCGACCGATGTGGTGTCTCAACCTCTGAGGAAAGTGGCGAAGATCGGCGCCGATGAAACGATCAACGTGGCAGAGGACTCGGCTGCCCTCTCCCGCTACGCCGCTGAGAAAGGCCAATTCGACGTGATGTTCGAATGCAGCGGCAACCAGCAGGCGCTCAAGGCCGGATTCGACGTGCTGCGCCCGCGCGGCATCGTCGTCCAGCTCGGCCTATCGAGCGGAGAGCTGACGTTACCGTTCAACACCGTCGTCGGCAAGGAGTTCGATCTGCGCGGCGCCTTCCGCTTCCACGAAGAGTTCGCGACTGCGGTGGCGCTGATCAACGAGAGCCTGGTCGACTTGAAGCCTCTTGTG